>JBPOET010000257.1:0-3696 GCA_051251675.1 Parasphingopyxis sp.
TCGACCAGCTCAAACTGGCGACTGGATGCGCCGAGGTTCACGATGCACGGGCCCGCGACGCGATGCTGGCGGCTATCTCGGTGCGGATGACGGGCTAGCCCCACCTCCATGGATTCCTTTTTCCTGCCCCTTGTTGCCGCTGCGCTGGCAGAATGGGGCGACAAGACCCAGATTCTGGCGATGATGCTGGCCGTACGGTTTGGAAGACCCGTGCCGATATTCGTCGGAATCGGAATAGCTGCGGCGATCAATATGGGTCTTGCGGCCTTTGGTGGGTCCCTGATCGCCTCGATGATCTCGCCCGATGCCGCCCTGCTTTTCCTGACGCTTGGCTTTGCTTTTGCCGCTGTCGGTGCCTTTATTCCCTTCAGCGATACCGATGCCGACGCCATTTGGGGCTTAGGAGCGGTCACGACGAGCGCGATCGGGTTCCTCCTCATCGAACTTGGCGACAAGACGCAATTCATCGCGGCCGGATTCGGCGCCGTTTCACCAAATTGGATATTGGCCGCGGCCGGCGCGACCCTGGGCGTCATGCTCGGCTGCGCGCCGGCGATCATCCTCGGCGAGGCGCTGAGGGAGCGTGTGCCGCTTACCTCTGTTCGCCGGTCGATCGGGATAGTATTTGCGCTCATATCATCGATTTTGGCAATCAATGCATTTTCTTTGATCTAGTTATCCGATTACAGCGATTGAGGATATTCCGCCGAAAACCGGCGATTTTATGGACCCTGAAGGCTATAAGGGCGTTGATAGCATATCGACACACGCAAACAGGAGGACCATCATAATGGCCGACGCAAATCTCGCGACCCCAACCGATCTCAACGACAATAAAGTAAAAAATGTCGCCGAAGCCCTGAACGGCATTCTTGCCGACAGCTTTGCGCTCTACCTCAAGACGAAGAATTTCCACTGGCACGTTTCCGGTCCACATTTCCGGGACTATCACCTGATGCTCGACGAGCAGGCGGCAGCCATCCTTGCCACGACCGATGTCATAGCCGAACGCGTCCGCAAGACTGGTGGAACGACCCTGCGGTCGATCGGGGATATCGCCCGTCACCAGACGATCAAGGACAACGATCAGGACTATGTAAGCGCCGCAGACATGCTGACCGAATTGCGTCAGGACAATCTCGCGCTCGTGGAAACGCTCCGCGCGGCCAAGGCAGCTGCGGAAGCAGCCGGCGACAATGCGACCGACGGGCTGCTCGATGATTGGACCGACCAGGCCGAAGAACGGGCATGGTTCCTGTTCGAGGCGGGCCGCACGGGCTGACGCATCGCTGACCGACGACAGAGAGGGCCGGTCCCTTGGGCCGGCCTTTCTTTTTGCACGATCCCCGGCCGGGACGGAACTTAGCGCGATTTCATTTGTTTACTCCTTATTAACACGGGAGAAAAACATGTTTCGTTGGGCACTTATCTTTCTGGTCATCGGCCTTGTGATGGCCGTTCTGGGCTTCGGCGGGATCGGCGGCGCCTTTATCGGTATCGCCAAAATCCTGTTCTACATCGCTGTGGCGATCTTCCTGATTTTCCTCATTCTGCATCTGGTAGGTGCGCGAAGGATATAGCTATCCTGAACCCCGAAATGCGGGCGATCCGCATTATCGAAACTGGGCCGGTCTTTTGGGGTCGGCCCTTTTTTTGTTTCGGGCCGCCAGACTCCATGGTATAAAATAAAGACCGAAGGAGTCAGCCATGCGCCTGATCATGATCGCCGCCCTTTTATTGCCCTCGCAGCTCGCAGCGCAGGATGTCCGATCGCTGGGCGATGCCGCATCTCCGCCCGCAACACTCGATCAGGTCGCCTGGCTCGCTGGCAGCTGGCGGGGAACCGGCCTTGGCGGGGAAAGCCATGAAAGCTGGTTGCCCCCCGTACATGGGCAGATGGCCGGTATCTTTCACCAAGGCAGCGACAGCCAGCTACAATTCTACGAGATACTCCAGATGGTGGAGCGTGACGGATCGCTTGTCCTCAGGCTCAAGCATTTCAACCGCGACCTTTCCGGCTGGGAAGACAATAGCGCCGAATCCGCTCTCGAATTTCCGCTCGTCGCGGTCGGAGACGATGCCGCCTATTTCTCCGGCCTGACCTACGAACGCGTCGGCGACGACCGGCTGCTCATCCATTTGCGCCTGCGCAGCAACGGCGAAACGAGAATCGAGACATTCGACCTCAGGCGAATAGACTGACGGACGGAAGCAGCCCCAGGCAGGCTGCCTAATTGCAAGTGTTGCGGACGAGGGATGACTCGGCAATAGCGCCGCAATGTCCGCCCTGTCTCTCGCCGCCCTGTTGATGATCGTTTCCGGAAGCCTCCATGCGACCGTCAATGCGATGATAAAGAGCGGCGGTGATCGCTATCTTCACGCAGCGATGATGTCCTTTTCCAGCGGCGTGATCGCCCTGCCCCTTCTTTTTCTCGTGCCGCTACCAAGCGAGGCTTGGGGTTGGCTCGCGATCGCAACCTGCCTGCATCTCGTATATTTCGTCCTGCTCGCCCGAACTCTGGACAAGGGCCAATTGTCCGCGGCCTACCCGATCTATCGGGGAAGCGCGCCGTTCCTCACCGCTCTGATCGCGATCGGAATGTTAGGAGAACCGACCACGGCTGGCGCGCTTGCCGGGATCGCGCTTATCGGCGGCGGGATATTGCTTATGCTGCAGGGCCGGCATGCCAGCCGCGAGGTTGTGCTGCTTTCCCTCGCGACTGGGGCGCTGACCGCAGCCTATACGATTGTCGGCGCCGAGGGAGTGCGCGCTGTCGCCAATCCGCTAAGCTTTATCCTCTGGCTTTTCCTCTTCATGGGCATCGGCAACATGATGCTGCTTCCGCGCTTCACATCCAACCGGCTGGGCGAAGCCGCCCGCGCCTATGGCCGAAGCGCAGCACTGGCCGGGGTCTTGTCTCTTGGGACATTCGGCCTGGCGCTCTATGCCCTGTCTATGGGCCCCACCGCAGAGCTTGCGGCGTTGCGCGAAACCGGCATGATCACCGCGACAGTGATCTCCGTCACCCTATTCGGAGAGCGCGCGACTATAAGCCGGATCGTCGCCATGTCGGCGATACTGGCAGGCGCACTACTGATTTTACTTTAAACCGTTCATCGTTCATAAAGAACGCTTCGTCGATAGCCATCCTCGGGTCGTGGAGATGAAGGGGAGCCGAGCCGCTCCGATATCACAGGGAGAATTCGAATGCAGATTCAGTTGTCAAAAATTGCCCTCGCCGCCGCGCTTGCCGCTGCACTCTCGCCAGCCGCCATTGCGCAGACGGCGCTGCCGATGGACGGCGCGGTGCAAGGCGAACTGACCCGCGAAAGCGAACGCGTCACGACCAACGACTATTTTCTCGACAGCTACACGATCACCGGCAATGCCGGAGACCGGGTTGCGATCTCAATGCAGGCCGAATTCGATACACTGCTGGAAGTCGGCCGCACCGTCGGCGGCGAGTTCCAGCAGATGTTCGTGGACGATGACGGCGGCGACGGACTCAATTCCCGTCTCGTTTTCACCTTCCCCGAAACGGGAACATTCACCGTTCGAGCGCGGACCTTTGGCGCCGACACAGTCGGCACCTACACGATCGAGGTGAGCGAACTCGCCCCGCCACCGCCGCCGCCGCCACCGATCCGCATTCGCGCCGGCCGAACGATGGACGGCAGGCTGACAATGGACAGCCC
>JBPOET010000258.1:0-3666 GCA_051251675.1 Parasphingopyxis sp.
CAAGGTTGATGAGGAAATAAAAGGGCAGGAAAAGCAATGCAGCCTTGATCGCTTCCCCAACCGTCAACCGGCCGGACGCCATGACGAGAGACCAGATCGCCAACTGGCCGGCCATCTGGATGAGGCTGATCAGGAAAATCAGCAGCAGGTAAGGCCGCAACACTGCAGCCACCGCGCTCAAGCTGCTGATATCCTCTATCGGCGGCAGCCTGAACGACAGAATCAGGCCCGGAAGCAGAAAAAAGACACCCGCGATCGCAACCAGTAACGCCATGTCGCGACCCAGCAACTGCCGGACTTCGTCCCAGCCCGCACTCGGCGAAAATCGTTTTGTATCGGTCATGCCAACCATCATGCGGTGTGATGATCGGGGGCACAAGCCCTTGATCCCCGCCCTCTTCCCGCACATCTATCCTGACGATGGAAACGAACGATATCGAATGGCGCACATGGCCCGGCCTGACGGACTACCCCCGGATGCTGGCGGATATGGAGGACCGTGCCGCTGCGATCCATCGCGGCGAAGCGAGCGAATGTGTCTGGCTGCTCGAACACCCGCCGCTCTACACCGCCGGAACGAGCGCCGCGCCCGAAGAACTGATCAGCGCCGAGCGGTTTCCCGTTTATACGGCCGGACGCGGCGGCCGATACACCTATCACGGGCCCGGCCAGCGTATCGTTTATGTCATGCTGGACCTCTCGAAACGCGGCCGCGACGTCCGCCATTTCGTGCATTCGCTGGAGGCCTGGGTGATTGCGAGCCTTGCCGATCTGGGCGTCGAGGCCCGCCGCGCCGAAGGTCGGATCGGGATCTGGACGGATGACGGCGATAGCGAAGCGAAAATCGGCGCGATCGGCGTGCGCATTCGCCGCTGGGTGAGTTTTCACGGATTTGCCCTCAATGTCGCACCCAATCTCGCACATTTCGACGGAATCATTCCGTGCGGGATCGCTGAATACCCAGTAACAAGCCTTTCAAAGCTGGGTCTCGAGACCGCGATGGAGACCGTCGATACGGCGATCCAGGCGCAGTTCCCGGCCTTTCTTGAATTGTTGGAAACGCCTGAAACAAAGGATTGAATCTCGCAACGCGACGGATAAACTTGTGGCGGGAAAACGGCAGCGCTATCGCATTTGCGAACGAGGGAGACGGTGATGCGCATTTCGAAGACACTATTGAACGGATCGGCAGCGATCATGGCAACGCTGGCCCTGGCGTCCTGCGGCGGCGGCACGGAAACGGCAACCACAGACGAAGACACCGCCGTAACCGATGTCGATCCCGGCGAGGGCGACGGCACAATCAACGATACGACGCTGATCGACGGCACGATCGGGGCCGAGGAAGCCATGGGTATGGAAAGCAGGATGCCCGCTGACAGCAATACCGCACCCTCGCCGGACACCGATACGGAGCCAGCAAGCGCGCCACCCGAACAGCCCGCCGCTGCCGAACCGGCGACCGAAGACAGCGAAGGGGAAGCGCCAAGCGCCGAAGACGATGAGGAAGCGGCGGAGTAAAATGGCGGCTAACCGGCGCGGCGCAAGCCAAAACGAGTCGGACGGGCGGCGAACCGAGCGGCGCCGGCTTACCCGGTTCGCAATTCCCGGTAAAAAGATGGTGAGCGAGGGAGAGTGAAGATGCGTAAAATCGGGACGGTGATTGCCGGACTGGCGGCGATGGTGGGCAGTGCGATTTCGGCGCCCGCTTCGGCACAGATATTCTTCTTTCCTCCCGAACATGAAGGCCAGCCGGTGACCGGTGCCGAACCGGGCTTATTCACCCCCGCCCTGGTCGGCGGTCAACCGGCCGATATCCGGGCCAATCTTATCTGGAACCTGCGTTCGAGCCTCAACGTTGCGGCACTCAATTGCCAGTTCTGGCCGTCGATCATGTCGGTCGACAATTACAATGCCATTCTGACTCATCACGCCGATGAGCTGAACGCGGCTTATGAAGGCCTGAAAACCTATTTCCGCCGAACGGCCGGGCGCCGTTGGCAGTCTGCAATGGATGAATATACGACCAGCATGTATCAAAGCTATATCCGCGTCGGTTCCCAGCGCAGCTTTTGCACAGCCGCAGCGGAAACCGCCCGCGACGCGCTCGCCCGCCCCAAGGGACAGCTTCACCTGACGGCACAGACCCGGATGCGCCAGATGCGCAACAGCCTGGTATCCTACGCCGACGCGACGATGCCGTATCACCAGGCCGTACCGCTGCCGCCAATGCTCTGGCTCGACAGCCGCTGCTGGCGGAACAGCAATTATAATCGCCGTCGCTGCTAGCCTTGCCAAAATCGCAGGGGGCTTCCATTTCGTCCCCGATGGCCGACACCTCTTCCTATCGCCTTGCCGCGCAGCATCTGCTTGTTCCCGGGCATGGCGTTGCGGGTATCCGCCACCTGGATGCCTTCCTGCCGGAAGTTCCGCAGATCGAGCGGCGCCGCTGGCCGTCCGCAAATACCGACGCGGTCGCCGGATGGGGCCATAAGCCGACCGCGCGGCGCGCCCGGGCAATCGCGGCGCGCAAGGGCCTGCCCTATATAGCGCTTGAGGACGGTTTCTTGCGATCCATCGGACTGGGTGAGGCCGGGGTACCCCCGCTGAGCATGGTCGTCGACGATATCGGTATTTATTACGATGCCCGGTCGCCATCGCGGATCGAAATGCTTCTCGAGCAAGGCGGCTGGCAAACGCCTGAATTGCTGGCGCGTGGCGAAAAGGCGATGCAGAAAATCGTCGAATATGGCCTGAGCAAGACAAATGCCGCCCCGCGCCTGGATCACCACGCTTTGCAAGCGGCAAAAAAACGGCGCGTTCTGGTTGTCGATCAAACCCTTGGTGATGAAGCGATAGCCGGCGGACTGGCGGACACCGAACGCTTCGCCACGATGCTCGAAGTAGCAAGACGGGACGAACCGGACGCCGAGATCATCGTGCGCCGCCATCCGGCCGTGGCCGCCGGACTGAAGAAAGGCTGCATCCCCGAAGAAGCGCTGGGCGGCGTGACCCTGCTCGATAGCGAGGCGCGCGCCACGGATATTCTGACGCAGCTCGATGCCGTTTATTGCGTAACCAGCCTGATGGGGTTTGAGGCTCTGATGCTGGGCAAGCCGGTACGGTGCTTCGGAATGCCCTTCTATGCGGGCTGGGGCGCAACGCGGGATGAAGTACGATGCGAACGGCGCACGGCAAAACGCTCAATCCAGGAGATATTCGCCGCCGCCTATATCCTCTATTCGCGCTATGTCGATCCGATCAGCGGCGCAGCGACAAGCCTGGAAGCGACGATCGAAAGGCTGCATGATTGGCGCCGCGTCGCGGACAGCAACACAGGGCATTTCGCCGCCATCGGCTTTACGCCGTGGAAGCGCGCGGCAGTCCGCAACATGCTGTCCGGGCCGCGCAGCAGCGTGCGATTCCACCGTTCCGTCAGGAGTGCGGAGAAAGACGCTCGGGCGCACGATATGGGCAAGATCCTTATCTGGGCGGGCAAGGAGGATGCCGAGAAGCGCGCCCAGCTCGATCGCAGTTCGGTTCCGGTATGGCGGATGGAAGACGGATTCCTGCGGTCTCGCGGCCTTGGTTCGGATTTTCACCTCCCCGCCTCTGTCGTCATCGACGATCGCGGCATGTATTTCGATCGGCACAACAGTTCCCGGC
>JBPOET010000259.1:0-3652 GCA_051251675.1 Parasphingopyxis sp.
GTACATGGATCGGAGCCTGAGAATAGAAAGGATTACGCTTTTCGGCGAGTTCGGTCAGCACCATCTTCGGGTCTGAATCCCGAACAAGGGGACGGGTATCGCGCCGTGAGACCCTTTCCGCCAGCACATCGATGTCGGCGTCGAGCCACACCGCTGTCGCAACCTTGAGGACCAGTTCGCGCGTCTCTTCCTGAACGAAAGCGCCGCCGCCGGTGGCGATGATCTTCGGTGGGCCCTCTATCAGGCGGGCGATTACCCGGCGTTCCCCGTCGCGGAAATAATCCTCGCCATAATGTTCGAACAGCTCGCCAACCTTCATTCCAGCAGCGGCTTCGATCTCATCGTCCGAATCGACGAAGGGCAGGCCAAGCCTGCTTGCCAGCCGCCGGCCTATCGTCGATTTGCCGACGCCCATCAGGCCGACAAGCACTATCGGCCTGTCGATATGGGATTTTATCGCTGTAGGCGACGAATTCGGGGATGGGCTAGGCGTCATGGGAATAGGGGTATAAACTGTCCGCTTGGTCGTATCAAAAGCTCAAAAAAGAGCTGGTCATCATAAGGTAACTCACGGATATGTCGCGCTCGCTTTGGATTTTTCTCCTATTTTTGCTGGGTTTGGTGATCTTCGTCTATTATCTCTCGTCAATCGACACAGAGGTCGAACCCCAGCTTATCGAAGAACCGGTGGCCGATGAAGTTCTGGAAAACTAAATCGCTGATGGCATTGGGTGTCGGCGTCAGCGCTTATGCGCTGATCGTGCCGGCCTTTGGCCAGGATGCACCTGAATCACTCTTGCCGGAGGGTTTCGACGACCCGGTTGCGCCCACGCCGGCCCCGCCGCCTCCGCCCCCGGCTGCTGCTCCGACGCCATCGGCGCCGGTAGGCCCCACACCGTCGGCTCCGGTCTCGCCGTCGCTCGACCGCGAGACCGTGCTGCAAGGCGAAGGCGATATCGACGAGTTCGATATCGGCAGCCTGGAATTCGAGGATATCCCGCCCGAATACGAACTGCCGCCTCAGGCTCGTCGCTCGCTCGCACGGGTCGGCCCGCTCACGCCGAATAATGGCGGTTATGGCGAAGAGGCATTTGCCGGAGCCGACGGCCGGTATATTTCGCGGCTGATGCGCGAACTGGATGCGCCCGGCCCCTCACGATGGATGCATATCAGCCTGCGCCGCGCGCTGCTCAGCCATGTGCCGACGCCCAATGGGGTCGTGGCGCCGGACTGGATAGCCGAAAGGGCCTGGCTGCTGCTCAGGATGGGGGAGGTCGATGGCGCGCGCATGCTCGTACAGCGCGTCGACAGCGATCGCCACACGCCGAAACTGTATGCGGTTGCGATGCAGACCAGCCTCGCGGCTGTCGATCCGGCGGGATTTTGTCCGCTGGTTACGGGAGCCAGGCGCAGCGCCGAATCGCCGGCATGGATAATGGCTGATGCGATTTGCGCCGGGCTCGGCGGCGAAAGCGCGCGTGCGACCGCGCAAATGGCCGGGATCCGCAATGCCGGCCTGACCAATGGTTTCGATGTGCGGCTCGGGGACCGGGCGGTGAATGCCGGGGGCAGTTCGAGCGCGATTCCGATCGACTGGACCGGCGTCGAACAACTCAATGCCTGGCGATTCGGTATCGCCAATGCCACTGGCGCGGAAATACCCGATACCGTCTATACGACCGCGGGCCGGCAGGTTGCGGCATGGCGGGCGCGGACGCCCACCATCGATCTGGCGGCCCGAATTGCGCCGGCACGTACGGCGGCCGTTATGGGCGTGCTTTCAAACCAGGCGCTTGTTTCGATGTACAGCGCTCTTTTGGCGGAGCTCGATCCGGCGGCCATTCCGGGTTCCACCACCGATATTCTCCGCACGGCTTATGTCGAGCCGGATGAGGGCGAGCGTATTGCCGCCATGCAAACGCTCTGGACCGAAGAAGATGGAGTCGATGGCCGGTATGCGGGCCTGATCCTGACTGCCCGGGCGGCGGCGCGGATTCGGCCAGTGGGAGATCATGCCGGCGCCGCGCAAGATCTGATCGCAGCGATGATGGCGATTGGACTCGATTTGCAGGCTGCGCGCTGGGCATCGGTTGTCGATGATGACGAGAGCGGTAATGCCTGGGCTCTGCTTGCCGTGGGCGCGCCGCAACCGGTTGTCGATATCTCGCTTGCCCGCCTGGAAGACTATGCCGGAGAAGCAGGGGCGGCCGGTCGGCACCGCGCCCGGTTGCTGGCTGCTGCGCTGGCCGGACTCGGGCGGCTCGATGCCGATGAAATCGACGACGCGGACAGCGCATTCGGCTTGAATATCGGGGAAGAGGATATCTGGTCTCGCCAGCTCGAGCGCGTAGCGCGGGGTCGGCGCGTTGGTCTCGTTGCCCTGATCTCGGCGATCGGAATGCAGGCCGACAGCTGGTCGGGAATCCCGCCGCGCCATCTTTACCATATTGTGCGGGCCTACCGGCTGGCCGGACGGGAACCCGAAGCCAGGATGATTGCCGCCGAAGCCGTTACGCGCGCCTGAACCGGTGGCCGGAAACCGGATCGTCCAGCCATGCGGGGAAGATGCCCGCCTGATTGCCCGCTTCCTGGAAATGCTCGCCGCCGATGCCGGAGCGGCGCGCAACACGTTGAGCGCCTATGAGACCGATTTGCGCGGCGCATCGGCGGTGCTTGAGGGCAAGCTTGCGACCGCTCAGCGCGCTGATCTGGAGAAGGTGGGGGCGGAATGGCGAGCGCTGGCGCGCTCAACGGTTGCGCGCAAATCCGCAGCGTTGCGCCGTTTTTTCGGGTTTCTGGCCGATGAAGGCCTGCGCGAAGATGATCCTTCTGCAGCCTTGCCGCGACCGGGAAACGCTCGCTCTCTCCCCAAAACGCTGAGCCATGCCGATATCGGACGGATGTTCGAGACGCTTGACCGGGAGGTCGCGACGCAAAGGCCATTGGCGTTCCGGATGGCGGCGCTTGTCGAACTGCTTTACGGATCGGGCATGCGGGCCAGCGAGCTGGTCGCGCTCCCCAAGGCATCGGTCCGTCGCGGGGCTCCCTTTTTGATTTTGACGGGTAAAGGCGGTCGCGAACGGCTTGTGCCGATATCGGATCGCGCGCAGGATGCCGTCGACCGCTGGCGCGACCATCTTCCGGACGATACCCGCTGGCTCTTTCCGTCCAGGAAATCGCATCTGAGCCGAATCCGTCTCTACCAGCTGGTCAAGGAACTGGCGGCAAAGGCGGGTGTCCCGCCCGATCGGGTTAGCCCGCATATTCTGCGCCATGCTTTTGCCACGCATCTGCTGGAAGGCGGCGCGGATCTCAGGACATTGCAAACCCTGCTCGGTCATGCTGATATCGCGACCACGCAGATATACACTCATGTCGACAGTGCGCGGCTTGTTGCGCTCGTCAATGCCCGTCACCCCCTCGTTGACGCGGCCAACCGGGAGGCTTAACCGCGCGACCATGCAGCATTATCTTGATTTCGAAAAACCCATTGCCGATTTGCAGGCCCGCGTGGCGGAACTGCGGACGACTGCCGATTCCGGTTCGCTCAATATCGATGGCGAAGTGAAGCGCCTCGAGGCGAAATCGGAAAAGATGTTACGCGACACCTATGAGCGGCTGACCCCCTGGCAAAAAACCCAGGTCGCAAGGC
>JBPOET010000026.1:0-11259 GCA_051251675.1 Parasphingopyxis sp.
ATTTCACCCAGGGCGGCATTTTCCTCGGCAACCAGATCGCGCTGGGCCCGATCACCCTGTTTCCGGCCCTGCGTTTCGATTTCTACGATCTCGATCCGGCCAACGATCCACTGCTGCCGACCTTTGCCGGCGTGGGGCAGAGCGGCTCGCGGGTTACGCCGCGTATCGGCATTGTCGGCGAGATTGGCGGCGGGGCCAGCCTTTATGCCAATTATGCGCAGGGATTCCGCGCGCCCGAGCCGGGACAGGTCAACCAGTTCTTCGAGAATCTGATCTTAGGCAATACCTCCCTGCCCAATCCGGATCTCAAGCCGGAAACCAGCGAGACTTTCGAGGCGGGCATCCGCTATGACGACGACATCGTCTCCGCCGCGCTGACCGGCTTTGTCGGCCGCTATGACGATTTCATCAGCCAGCAGCTCGTGTCCGGTACTTTTGCGCCGGGCGATCCGGGCGTGTTCCAGTTCGTCAATCTCGACCGGGTAGAGATTGAGGGCGTCGAGGGCCGGGTGGGTGTCGACCTGCCGAACGGCCTCAGCTTCGATGCGACCTTCGCCTATGCCACGGGCGATGTGATCACCCCGGGCGGCGGCAGCGCGCCGCTCTCGACCATCAATCCGCTCGAGGTCGTGCTGGGCGCCGGCTACCGCGATCCCCGCGACCGTTTCGGCGGGCGGATCTTCATGACGGCGGTGGCCCGCAAATCGGCCGGCGATGCGGCGGGCCTGTGCACGGGCGAATGTTTCCGCCCGCCGGCATTCACCACCTTCGATGCGACGGCTTTTTACCGGCTGGGCGAAAATTTCA
Organism: Parasphingopyxis sp.; assembly: GCA_051251675.1. Taxonomy (GTDB): domain Bacteria; phylum Pseudomonadota; class Alphaproteobacteria; order Sphingomonadales; family Sphingomonadaceae; genus Parasphingopyxis. The sequence continues at coordinate 808 of JBPOET010000026.1, forward strand.
CGCTGCGCGCCGGGCTCTTCAACATCGCCGATGCGAAATATGCCTGGTGGCGCGATGCAAACGGCCTGCCGGCGAACGCGCCCGATACCGACGCCTACACGCAGCCCGGCCGCAATGTCCGCGTCTCGCTGACGGCGCGATTCTGACGACGATATGCTCACAAAAAGGGGAATGAGAATGACCACATCCAAATGGAAAACGGCGCTGCTGGGCGCAGCGATGCTTGGGGCTATGCCGCTTGCCCCGGCTCTGGCGGACCGCCCGGTGGCCGAAGCGACGGCGGCCGAAGACCAGGCGAGTTTCGAGGCGGACCGGGCGATCATCCTCTCCATGGCCGGCAATTACCGCGTCAGCTTCGACATGCAGGAATCGACGAGCTGGCGTTCCGACTATGCGGCGATCGCGCCGAAAATGTCCGGCGGTTTCGAAAATGTCAGGGTGATCGAGGATACGGGCCGGACCATCGTGCTCCAGCATATTCTGGTGGTCGGTACCGAAGACGATCCCGTCGTCGTCAAGCATTGGCGGCAGGACTGGGTCTATGAGCCGGAAACCTATCTCGCCTATGAAGGCGAAGGGGTCTGGACGGTGCATGACGTGCCGGAACGCATGCGCCGCGGCCGTTGGTCCCAGACCGTGTGGCAGGTGGACGATTCCCCGCGCTATGGCGGCTGGGGCGAGTGGACCGAAGAGGGCGGGGTTCCGCGCTGGCGCTCCAACTGGACCCTGCGGCCGCTGGCCCGGCGCGATGCGGTGCGCGAACCCGTTTACGACCGCTATCTCTCGATCAACCGCCACTCGCCGACGCCGGGAGGCTGGATCCACTGGCAGGACAATATCAAACAGGGTCTTGTCGACGGCGAAACCGTACCCTTCGTCCAGGAATATGTGCTCAACACCTATAGCCGGACCGAGAATTACGATCCCGCGCCGGGCGACAGTTACTGGGCGAATACAGCACGTTACTGGGCCGCAGTGCGCGCGGCCTGGGCGGAGGTGATCGCGGCCAATGGCGGCATCACGCTGACCGAGGAACCCAATATGGGCAACACGATCGCCAGCACTATCTATACGCTTGCCCAGGATATCGATGCGGGCACGCGGGAGGAAGCGGCGGCTATCGCCGAAGCCCAGGCCGTCATCCGCGCCAGCCACGGAGGCACCGACTAGGAACGTATACGGATTGCGCCGCCCCAAGCGACCGGCGGTGCAAGGCTGGCTTCCCCTTCCCAGCTCTCCCACAGAGCGTGCCCGGGAAACTCGGCCAGCCGACTGGGGCGCTTCGCGGTCGTGGTCCCGCGGAGCGTCCCTTTTTCGTTCGGCGCATGGCACTGGTCATGCCGGGCGATATCTGCCAGCTTTCGGGGATGGGAAAGACGGCCCTTCTCTACGCGCTACTGCTGGCCGGCGCCGCCACGCTGCTCGCCTGGATCGAATATCACCATCTGGTGCGGACCATCTCGACCGAATTCTATATCCTCGTGATCGCCATCGCCTTTGCCGGGCTCGGGCTATGGGCCGGGCACCGGCTGACCGCCCGGCCGCGCGGCCCATTCGAGACCAACCATGCGGCGATTGCCGCGCTCGGTCTCACGGCGCGCGAATGCGAAGTGCTGGAACAGCTTGCCGTCGGGCATTCCAACAAGGAGATCGCCCGCGCCCTTGGTATCTCGCCCAATACGGTGAAAACCCATGTCGCGCGGCTTTATGACAAGCTCGAGGTGCAACGGCGGACTCAGGCTATCGATAAAGCCCGCCGCCTTTCGCTGATCCGGTAGAAAGCGTCGTAAAGACGGGCGATTTGGCGAAAATCACCCTTTCGGGCGATAGGATGGAGTGGGCTTGCGGCGTAGTTCCGGTGCATCGCGAAACTGGAAAGGGGATATCATGACAAAATTTGCTCTGATCTACGGGACATTGTCGGGGCTGGTCGTCATCGGTTCGATGCTGCTGGGCATCGTCTTCGGCGACACGTTCGGCTTTCTCACAAACCAATGGGTCGGGTATCTCATCATGCTCGTCGCCTTCACGCTCATCTTCATGGGCATCAAACGCTATCGCGATGTCGAGCGGGGCGGCGTGATCGGCTTTGGTCGCGCCTTCCTGCTGGGTCTTTCTATCTCGGTGGTTGCCGGCATCGCCTATGTCCTCGTCTGGGAAGGCTATCTGGCCAGCAGCGGCGACGCGTTCATCAACGGCTATATCGCCTCTTCGATAGAAGCGTATCGCGAATCCGGGATGAGCGGCGCGGCGCTGGAGCGCGAGATTGCCACGTTGGAAGACCTGCGCGAAAGCTATGCCAATCCCCTGTTTCGCATGCCGATGACCTTTCTCGAGATATTCCCGATCGGCCTGATCGTATCGCTGATCTCGGCGGCTATCCTGCGGAAATCGGAAGTGCTTCCGGCTCAGGACTAAGGGATCAGGGCGTGGCGGCCCGCTCGGCCCGCTGCGCCTCGACCATCGCGGCGACGCTTTCGAGCAGGGCCGGCGCGTCATAGACAATGCCGTCCTTGATCGTCCAGCGGACGCCGCCGATCCGCTCCAGCCGGTTGGTTTCGCGGTTGAGGCGCAGATGGCCGGTGCCGTAAAGTATCTTCAGATTCTCCAGCGGATTTGCCGGCACGATCACAAGATCGGCAAGCATACCGGGGCGAACGATGCCGAAGGGCGGTTCCTCGCCCCGCGGCGCGTAGATTTCGCGCGCGCCGTTGATCGTCGCCGCCTGGATCACCTCAAGCGGGGTCAGCCCCGCCTCCTGCAGCATCTCCAGCTCGCCGATATAGGCAAAGCCCCAAGTCTGGTAGATATAGCCGGGGTCCGAGCCCGCCGATATATGCCCGCCGCGATCCAGATAGTCGCGGGTGAGACGCATCCACAACCTGTAGAAATTGCGCCAGGCCACTTCGTCCCCGGTCGACCAGTCATGATAATAGGAGCCGTGATTGGTCAGGCTCGGCTGGTAGAAATCCCAGAGCGAGGGCAGGGTGTAGCGATCATGCCATTCCGCCGTTCGGGCGCGCATCACATCGCGCGATGCGGAATAGATGTTGAAGGTCGGGCTCATCGTCACTTCATGTTCGAGCAGCGTATCGAGATAGGCGTTCCACGCTTCGCTGCCCGGCTCGACGCTTTGCTCGGCCAGCCGCGCTATCTCGGAGAAGCGCGATTGCTCGTCGAGATAATTATAGTCGCTGGGATAGCGGACGACCGCGCCCTCGCGCAGCAGCGATTCGAAATGGCCGTAAAAATGGGTGATCCCGGCAAGGCCCAGTTCCACCGCGCGCCGCGCATTCACCTCGGCCACGCCGCGCTGCCCGAGATGGGCGACCGTGCCCAGACCCTGCGCTTCGGCCTCGTCGAGTGCGGCCTCAAGCACGGCGGGTGGCACCTGGTTGAAGAATTTGACGCCGTCATAGCCACGGCCGGCGGCCCAGCGGACCCAGGCGCGGGCCTGGGCCGGGCTGTCGACCGCGCCGCCAGACCATTCGTCGCCGAACACCGCATAGGCGAAGATGCGCGGGGCAACGATGCTGTTCGCCCGGCTGCGCGCCCGGTCGCTGATCGCCATATTGTTGGGTCCCGAATAGATCGGCACGCCGCGCACCGTGGTCACGCCATGGGCGAGCCATAGCCGGTAACCATAGGAGGCGTTGGGCGCCTTGCGGGGATCGCCGTTATGGCCGTGCACATCGACAAAGCCGGGCATCACATACATGCCGTCCGCCTCGATCACATGGTCGACCGACCGGGGCGAGCGCGCCCGGGCATCGCCGCGATAGATGGCTTCGATCCGGTTGCCCGCCACCAGGATATCGACCGGCCCTTCGGGCGGCGCGCCGCTGCCGTCGATCAGGGTTGCGCCGCGGATCAGCATGCGGCCGAACGGGCCGATGCCTTCGCCGGCCGTCCGGTCCGGTACGCGTTCCATGCGCGGCGCGTCCTGCGCCTGGCTGCCTGCGGGCAGTGCAAGGGTCGCCAGTGCCAGTGCCGCGACGCCGCAAATCGATGAAATCAGCCGTACCATGAAGCGCCCCCTTTTGGTGTCGTCACGCCTTAGCGCGCGCCGGGTCATCTTTCCAAGCGGTGCGGGGGCGATGCGGCGGTGTGCGGCATTGTTGCAACAGCTGTTCCTGAACACCGGTGTGCAGCGATATTCACCAGTTGTTCAACGCTGTCATTCTATGCCACCGAATATGGCAATGGGTATCCGTCTTGTTTTTGCGCTCGGAGTCGCGGCACTGTTGGCCGCACCGGTATCTGCGCCCGCGCAGCAGCGCAGCGAGCAGGATATGGTCTTCGAGAACCGCCAGCAGGGCCGGGTGATGCCGCTCCGGTCGATCGAACGGCGCGTCGTCACGCAGATGCGCGGCTATGACTATCTGGGCAACCCTATTTATTTTGAGGGCAGTAACACCTATCGCATGACGTTCATGCGGGACGGGCAGGTCATTCGCGTCGAAGTGGATGCCAGGTCGGGCCGCATTAGGAACCGTAGCGACAGGTAAAAACCCTATGCGTGTACTGATTGTCGAAGACGAACCGACGCTGGGCCGGCAGCTCCGCGCGACGCTGGAAGGCGCCGGCTATGCCGTCGATCTGGCGACCGATGGCGAGGACGGGCATTTCCTGGGCTCCACGGAAAGCTACGATGTGATCGTGCTCGATCTCGGCCTGCCCGAGATTGACGGCCTCACCGTGCTCGACCGCTGGCGCAAGGAAGGTATCACGATTCCCGTGCTTGTGCTGACGGCGCGGGACAGCTGGTCCGACAAGGTGGCCGGGCTCGATGCCGGGGCCGACGATTATCTCGCCAAGCCGTTCCAGACGGAAGAGCTTATCGCGCGCCTGCGTGCGCTGATCCGCCGCGCCTCGGGCAACGCCTCGAGCGAACTGATCGCCGGCGATGTCCGCCTCGACACGCGTTCGGGCAAGGTCACGCTGGACGGCGAGCCGGTGAAACTCACCGCGCAGGAATATAAGCTGCTCAGCTATCTCATGCACCACAAGGGCAAGGTGGTGAGCCGGACCGAGCTGATCGAGCATATTTACGACCAGGATTTCGATCGGGATTCGAACACGATCGAAGTGTTCGTGACGCGGATTCGCAAGAAACTCGGCGCGGAAGTCATCACGACGATCCGCGGGCTGGGCTACAGCCTTGAGGATCCGAGCGAACGGCGCACGGAGTAGAAGAAAAGAAGGAACACCGTTCGGGCTGAGCCTGTCGAAGCCCTGTCCTTCTTTTCGGTTGACGAACAGAACAGCCCTTCGACAGGCTCAGGGCCAACGGATATTTGTGGCCTTTGGACCAATCGACCGAACCCCTGACGGAACCCGAAACCGGCCTTGCCGCCGTGCGCCGCGGCGGATCGCTGACCCGGCGCATGATCGGGGTCGCTTCGATCTGGATCGTCGTGCTGCTCGCGGTTGGCGGGTTCGCGCTCGACCAGGTTCTGACTCAGGCCTTTACCCGCAATTTCGACGAGCGGCTGGAATATGTGCTCTCTGCTATGATCGTGTCGGCCGAGCTCGATCAGGACGGCGAGATCCGCTTTGTCCGTCAGCCTGCCGACCAGCGTTTCCTGGAGCCCTATTCGGGCTTTTACTGGCAGGTGTCGGGCGGCGGCCGCGAAGCGTTCCGCTCGCGTTCGCTCTGGGACCGGGCCCTGCCGATGGGGGCGGCGCATCAGGACACCGATATTCACAGCTATAATGACGAGAGTTTTCCCGATGAACCGCTGCGGATTCTGGAACGCGATGCGATGCTGCCCGAGGCCGATGCGCCATTCCGATTTCAGGTGGCCTCGTCGCGCGCGGTGCTCGACGAACAGATTGCCGAGCTCAGGCGGACGCTGGTCCGCTCCTTTGCGCTGCTCGGGCTTGGCCTGATCGCGCTGGCCGCATTGCAGGCGACCTACGGGCTCCGGCCGCTCCGCCGCGTGCGCGAGGCGATCACCGATGTCCGCACCGGCCGCCAGGCCCGGGTCGACGAAACCCTGCCGCGCGAGATCGAACCGCTGGTCGCCGAACTCAACAACCTGCTCGATCACAATGAACGCCAGGCCGAGGAAGCGCGCCGCCATGCCGGCAATCTCGCCCATGCGCTGAAAACACCGCTCACCGTGATCCAGAACGAGGCCGAAGTGGGCAGCCCCGATCTGCCCGCGACGGTGCTCGACCAGGCCCGGATCATGCGGCGCCAGGTCGATCACCACCTGGCCCGCGCCCGCGCCGTGGGGCGGCGCGGCGCAGGACAATCGCGGACCTATGTGTGGACTGCGCTGCAGTCGGTCGAGCGCGCGGTGCGTCACCTGCATGGCAGCGCGACAATCGATATTGCCGGGACGCAGGACGCCGTTGTCGGCGTCGAACGGCAGGATCTCGACGAGCTGCTTGGCAACCTGATCGAGAATGCGGCCAAATATGGCGGCGGGCGGGTGTTCGTCACCGTCGAAAAGCGGGAGCCGGAATCGGGAGAGGGGCCGGGCTTTGTCGATATCCTGATCGAGGATGACGGGCCGGGCATTCCCGAAGCCGAGCGGCCGGACATATTCGGCCGCGGCGCGCGGCTCGACACAAACAAGCCCGGCACCGGCCTTGGCCTGGCGATTGTCCGCGATGTCGCCGAAATTTACGGCGGCGCGGTCAGGCTCGAAGAAAGCGAAGATCTGGGCGGACTGCTCGTCCGGCTCAGCCTGCCGGCCGCCGCTTCTTCAGACCTGGCCTGAACCGGACCGCCGGTTTCGCTCAGGGCAGCGGCCGGGGTTCGCCGGCCAGAACCACGCCCCAGACGCCGATTCCAGCACAATCTCCTGAAGGCGGCTAAAGCGGCGAAGGCGCTTCAAAATCCTCTTCGCGGATCGCCCGGTGATGGGAAACGACCTCGTCGATGATGATGCGCAGGAACCGTTCCAGAAAGTCCGCGCTGAGGCCGGTTTCCGAGGCCAGTTGCTGGAGCCGCTCCACCTGCCGGCGTTCGCGGTCCGGGTCGACGGGTGCGACGGCGTTTTGCGCCTTCCAGCGGCCTACATCGGTCGTGATCTTGAATCGCTTGGCGAGCAGCGCCACCATCTGCCCGTCGATTTCGTCAATCTGGTCGCGCCAATGCGCGAGGGGGTCGTCGGTCATGGCTCGGCTCCTGCTCAGGTGAGCCTTGTTGCGAGGCCGGGCGCAGGATGCAACCCGAAAGGCCCGCCGGCGATAGGATCGGCTCATCCGCCATACAGGATCGGGAGCATATGTTCCTTATTTGTTCTATGCGGGGCTGCGATGATCGACGACCGGACACTGCAACGGGCGCTGGCCGCCAGGGGCCATTATGCCGGGCCGATAGACGGGCGCTATGGCGACCTTTCCCGCCGCGCCGCGCGCCTTGCCCTGATCGGAGAGGGTCTCGCCATAGCCGACTGGATCGACCCCCGGTGCAGGATCGCGCTCGAACAGAGCCTGATGGCCGAGGCCGGTATCGAAACCGGGGCGATAGACGGCCTGGCGGGCCCGCAAACCCGGATCGCGCTCGAGCAATGGCAGGACCGGTTGCGCAGCGTGACCCCGCGTGCCGCCGACATCGCGCACCAGCCCGCCATCTTTCCCCGGCAACGGGATGTGCGCGCATATTTCGGGGAGCCGGGGCAAAACCAGAAGTTACTATCCTTGCCGTTTCCCATGAAACTCGCATGGGACCATACTCACACTATGGACGGCTTCTTTGTGCATGAGAAAGTGCACGTATCGGCCGCTAGGGCGTTCAATCGAATTCTCGATCTATACGGGGGTCAGAAGATCGTTGAACTGGGACTGGATCTTTTTGGTGGAAGTCTGAATGTTCGGAACATGCGTGGGGGCAAAAAAAAGTCGATGCACAGCTGGGGCATCGCGATCGACTTCGATCCCGCGCACAACGCGCTGCGCTGGGGCCGGGACCGGGCGCGGATGGCCGGGCCGGATTATGCGGCCTTTCTCGATATCTGGGAGGAGCAGGGCTGGATCAGCCTCGGCCGCGAACGCAATTATGACTGGATGCACGTGCAGGCTGCCCGGCTGTAAACGCGCCCTTGCCCTAAACGTAAAGCCGTGTAGCAAGGGGGCATGTCTCAGGAACCCAACACCAGCCCCGCCATTCCCGCTGCCACGCTTGTGCTGGTGCGCGACCGGCCCGCCGGTGCGCCGGAGCTGCTGATGGTCGAGCGGGCGGCGAAGATGGCCTTTGCCGGTGGGGCGATGGTGTTTCCCGGCGGACGGATCGATCCGGGCGATCATGCACTGGCGGAAAACGACGCGATTGTGCGCGCCCGCCCGGACGATGCCCTGCAAACGGCTGCGCGCATTGCTGCGATTCGCGAAACGCTGGAAGAAACCGGCGTGGCCGTCGCCTTCGATCCGCTGCCCGATCATGGCGCGACCATGCAATTGCGCGAGGCCCTGCACGAGGAAGCCGATTTCGGCGCTATGCTGGCGAGCGGCGGCTGGCGGCTCGACCTCGACCTGCTGACCCCCTGGGCACGCTGGAAACCGAATTTCAAAACGGAGCGCACCTTCGACACCTGGTTCTTTGTCGCCAAGGCACCGGCGCTGGCCAGGGATGAACCCGATGGCGGCGAAAGCGTGTCGAGCCGCTGGGCAAGCGCCCAGCGCGTGATCGACGATGCCGAGGCGGGCAAATGCTCGATCATTTTCCCGACCCATCGCAATCTGGAGCGGCTGGCGATCTTCGAAAGTTATGAAGAAACGCGCATCCATGCCGAAGCGCATGAGGTGAAGCTGATCACGCCCTGGGTCGAGGAGCGCGATGGCGAGCCCTGGCTGCGCATTCCCGACGATGCCGGCTATCCGGTCACCGGTGAGAAACTGTCGCAGATGACCCGCGGCTGATCCGGCTGAGCCTTCAGCGGATATTCAGCGGCGGGCTGACAAGCGCGATCGTCGAAGCCGTCATAAAATGGGCTGCGCCGACCGCGTGCCACCGATTCCGGAGAAAACCGATATGCCCAAGTCCAGCCTTTTCCTGCCCCTCGCTCTGGCGGCGATGGCGGCCCCTGTCGCGGCGCAGGAGCCGATGGATCTGCCGACGCCCCGCGGCACCTATCTCGTCTTTGCCGACGAAACCGGATCGGCCTTCGTTTCCCATGAGCCGTCGCTGGCTGCGCGCGGCACCTGGCCGCTGAGCTTTTTCTATTTCCGGGACGGCGCGATGGTCGGCACGGCGCGGATCGCCGGTACCGCCGATTGTGCGCAGGGCGTCGTCCGGGGCCGGTTGACCCATGCGACAGGGCCGGATGGCAGCCTGATGGATATCCCCCAGACAGAAGACACGCCCCTGTTCGCCTTCGATCGCGCCGGCGGCGACGGCGACGAGGCGCTTGTCGGCTTTGTCTGCGGTACGGGCCAGGAAAGGCTGATGCAGGCCGAAACGCCGATCCATGCCGATCCCGAAGCCACGGCTCGCATCTATGCCGGGCTGCGCGGACTGGGGATCGAGAATCGGCTCGCCCGGAGCCTGGCGATCCGCGATGCGCGCACGGCGGAACCGCTGATCGGAACGGCCGTGCCCGAAGCCCTGCGCGCGCAGGTGCGGGCCTTGCTGGACGGCCAATGAAAACCGCCCCTGCACTCGCCGCCTTGCTGGCCTGTTTCGCAGCGCCCCTGGCGGCCCATCCCGAAACCCGCAGCTTCCTTGTCGCGGGCGACGCAGAAGCCGTCCTCATCGTCACCGTGCCCTGGGCCGTGACGATCGAATGGCAGAACCGGGCGACCCTGTGGACGGCCGAGGGGCCGGTCGCGCTGACCTATGAGGGCGAATGCGGCCAAGGCTTCGATTGGCGCCGGCTGCAGCGCGAGCCCGGCGACGGTCTGCTGCCGGCATGGCTGCGCAACACCGCCGGCCGGTCCGAGCAGCACGGCCATGTCGGTGATTTCCTGTGCGACGGAGAATATCCCGCCATGCTGGGCCGGCGGATGTCCGCTGAAAACGCCGCCGCTCGGTTCCGCGCACTGGTCGCCGGCGGTGTGCGCCCCGGGCCGGCGCGGGCGATAGCGGTTGCGGGATCGGAGGCGCCCGGGCTGGTCGACGCATTGGAGGCGGGCGATGTCGAAGGCTCGCTCACCGCGGTCCAGCAACGGGCGCGCACGGCGCTTGGCGATACCCGATAGCCGGAGACCGGACTCAACTGGCGAATATGTCGGCTATCTCGCCGCCCGGATAGGCGATCAGCAGCGTGCCGGAATAGTCGAGCCTGGTCGTACCGGTGACGTGCCAGACACTTCCCGGCGCGAACGTATCGCCATCGACGCTGCCATGACCTTTCAGCGGGATCAGCCAGAGCGGACGGATAGCATCCAGTATGCCCGCATGGTCGCCGCTCCACTGTTCGAGAACGAATTTGCGGCCCGCGGCCAGGATTGTCCGGCCGGGCGCGACCTTTCCGGGTGCATCGGGCGCGCTCCAGGGCG
>JBPOET010000260.1:0-3650 GCA_051251675.1 Parasphingopyxis sp.
GACATGGGGTGCGATTATCCGGGACATGCCGAATGGCATAAAAAATAGCCGATGTAGGGTGGAGCCTATAGGGAGCCTAATTGATGTTTCTAGGCTCCAGTCTCTACGCGAGAGCGATGAAGGGATCGCAAAATATTGATAAATCAGTGAAAAGGTGGTGAGCCCTGCTGGGTTCGAACCAGCGACCTACTGATTAAAAGTCAGTTGCTCTACCAACTGAGCTAAGGGCCCAACCACCGCGGCGGAATTAGGGATGGTTCGGGCTGCGGTCAACCGGCATGTTGCGCTGCACATGATGATAATGCTGGCGGATGGTCAATCCCGTGATCGGATGGCGCCAGTCCGGTGCGATTTCCGCGAGCGGTCCCAGCACGAATTCGCGTTTCGCAAGCGCCGGATGGGGCAGGGTGAGAGCCGGGCCGGCCCAGCATCCCCCGGACCAGAGCAGCAGATCGAGATCGAGGCTGCGATCGCCCCACCGTTTCCCCGCGCGCCGGCCGAACTGCGCTTCGACAGCCTTGCACAATGCGAGCAGCTCACCGGGCGCAAGCCGGGTTTCGACGAGGATGGCGGCATTGGCATAGTTGCGGTGTCCCGGGCCAAGCGGCGGCGTTTCCACGATGGACGAACTGGCGACGATGGAAAGACCATGGGCGACGAGCGTATCGATCGCCCTGGCAACAACTTGCCGCGGCGGGCCGCTGCGATAGCGGTTTGAGCCGAGCCCGATCAGATAGCTTGTCTCCACCATGGCCATCCGCCTATCCCAGCGGCATGACCGATGCCAGCACCGATAGCGCCGAACCTGCCTCCGATTGCGCTCTCTGCCCCCGGCTTGCCGGTTTTCGGGAGGAACAACAGCGCGCCCATCCCGGCTGGTTCAACGCGCCGGTTCCCTCCTTTGGCGATCCCGCTGCCTGGCTGGCGGTTGTCGGGCTGGCGCCGGGGCTAACGGGCGCCAACCGGACAGGGCGGCCCTTCACCGGCGATCATGCCGGCGGACTCCTCTTCAAGACGCTGGGCAAAGTCGGACTGGCGCGGGGCGAATATGGCGGACGGGTCGATGATGGGCTGTCCCTGCAGGGGGCGATTATCATCAACGCCGTGCGCTGCCTGCCGCCGCAGAACAAACCGACGACTGGAGAAATCCACAAATGCCGCCAATTCCTTGTTGCCGCGTTGAACCGGTTGCCAAGGCTGAAGACGATTATCGCCCTGGGCACGGTGGCCCATGGATCGATCGTCCGCGCCTATGGCGAAAAACCGGCGCATTACAAGTTCGGTCACGGCGCGCGGCATCGGATGCCCGATGGCCCGCTCCTCATCGATAGCTATCACTGCTCGCGCTATAACCAGAATACGGGCCGGTTGACCGATGCGATGTTCGCCGCTGTTTTCGAGCAGGCCGTGGGCCAGCGTCGCAAGAAAGCCTGACGGAAGGCGGAAACCCTTACTGTACCTTGCGGAACAGCAGGGTCATCCGGTCGCTTTCCCCGATTGCGACATAGCGATCCCGGTTTTGCTGGCCAAGGCGAAGGGTGGGCGGAAGCGTCCAGACGCCTTCTTCCCAGTTCGCCGGGTCGTTGGGATTGGCATTGATCTCCGAACTTTCGACCAGCTCGAATCCGTTGAGACGGAAAAGAGCGATCACATCGGCCTGTTTCATATAGCCTCTCGTACCGTTCGCGCGCGCCCAGGTCTCGCTCGCCGGAGCGCGGTGCTGGACGACGCCAACCAGGCCGTCATCGGCAAGCAGGTTACGCAGGTTCCGCAGTTCGCTGTCGGCGATATTGCCGTTGCGAAGGCCATGGATGGACCGGAAAATCAGGACACGGTCCACCGTGCCCGCCAGGCCATCGGGTATTTCATCGCTTTCGAACGCCGTGACGGCCGCTGCCGGCACGCCGGTCCAGCCTTCGACGCTCGCGGCAAAACGCTGCGGCCAGCTTTCGACGCGGGCGCGCTGAGCGTTGTCCAGCTGGCGCCCGGACGTATCAGGGTTGACCGCCAGATACCGGCCCTGACCGGCGATCAGCGGGGCGAGCACACGGCTGTACCAGCCGCCCCCCGGAGAAAATTCGGCGACGGTCATGGTCGGCTCTACCCGGAAGAATTCGAGCGTTGCCTCCGGGCGGCGATAGCGATCCCGTACGCGATCCTGATCGCGGAAATCTTCGGCCAGGACGATTTCGATCGCGCTCGTGGCTTCCGGTTCGGTCGCCGGTTCTTCGGCTTGCGTCTGTTCCACGGGGCCGAGAACGCGATCGAGTATCCGGTCGAGCACGGTGGGCTGCTCCTGTGTTTCCTGAAAAGCGGCAGCGGGCGCGGAGATGGCGGCGGTGGCGATCAGAAGTGCGACGGTATGTTTCATGAGAAATTCCTATCGGTTGGGATTAGTCGGACGAAGGGCGAGAGGCATCGCGTGCGGCGCGGAATTCGGCGCTCGGATTCCAGTTCGGCCATTCGGTTGTTTCGGCCAGTTCGCGGCCGATGGTGAAATAGAGTTGCAGATCCTGCACGGCGCCGGTCCAGTCCCAATTGGGATCATATTCATCGGATGGGCCGTGATAATGGTTGCCGATATAGTCCATCACCGCAGCACTGCCGGCCTCGGCGCCTCCATCGACCAGATCTTCGCCGCTCGAGGCGTAGAGCATCGGGATACCGACCCGGGCGAGGGAGAAGTGATCCGAACGGAAAAAGGAACCGCGTTCGGGCGAGGTTTCGGGTTCGACGCGTCGTCCCTGGGCGGCGGCGGCCCGCTCGAGATAGGCCTCGAGCTCTGACTTGCCATAACCGACGACAACGACATTGTTGGCCGGTCCTACGATATTCAGCCCGTCCATATTGATCCCGCCGACGGTTTGTGCGGCCGGGACGACCGGATTGTTGCCATAATAAGCCGATCCGAGAAGGCCCGACTCTTCGGCGGTGACCGCAAGGAAGACAAGCGAACGGGCGGGCGCTCCGGCGGCGGCATTCGCTTCGGCAAGGGCCACAAGACCGGCCGTGCCGGTCGCATTGTCCAGCGCGCCGTTGCAGATATCGTCGCCGTCCGGCGCAGGGGTGCAACGGCCCAGATGATCCCAATGGGCGGTATGGATGACATATTCATCCGGCCGTTCGCTGCCGGGCAGGATCGCGACGACATTGCGGGAGGCTTCGCGCCGGATGCTGTTGTCGAGATGGGCGCTGGCGGTGATTCCCAGCGGGACGGCCGTAAAGCCGGGCTGGCGCGCGGCGTCCGAAAGCGTATCCAGGTCGTGGCCTGCGGCGGCGAGCATCGCGCGCGCTGCGTCATTGGTTACCCAGCCTTCGATTGCAGAGCGGTCCATATGGTTGTCGGCGGCATCCATGTTGAGCTGGGGGCCGGACCAGCTGCTCTCCACGACATTCCAGCCATAGGCGGCCGGTTCCGTTTCATGGACGATGATCGCACCGGCGGCACCCTGGCGCGCCGCTTCCTCATATTTATAGGTCCAGCGGCCATAATAGGTCATGGCCCGACCTTCGAAGGGGCCCTCATTGGTCATCGTCTGATAGTCGGGATCGTTGACGAGAATGACCGCGATCTTCCCCGTCATGTCGAGGCCGTCATAATCGTTCCAGCCGCGCTCCGGGGCGTTTATGCCATAGCCGACAAATACGAG
>JBPOET010000261.1:0-3604 GCA_051251675.1 Parasphingopyxis sp.
GGGAAGCTCCATGTGATCCGTCCATCCGCGCAGCTTATCGACGCGTTGAAACCGTCGGCAAGCACATCTTCGGCATCATAGACCGAATAGCCGGCAACCCCGGTAAATCCATGTGCCGGGAAAGAAAGGCCGAAGCTCGATGCGCTTTCCACAGGCTGCACCTGTTCGGGCATCGGGAAGGGCGGATCGTTGGGCCCGTCAAAGCCCGGCCGCACCTCATGGATATAGGTGTAGATGGTGCCGTCTTCGGCCGTTTCGGGATCGCACGGATCGACGCCATCGGGGCATTGGACGCGGCTTGCGATATCGCCAAGCGCCGTATCGTCCACGATCAGCGAGGCTTCCACTTCCGGTCCCAGCGGTCCCTGAATCGTGCCACCGAAAGTCAGCGATGCGAAATCGGTTGGCGTTATGATGTGACTTGGCTCTGCAAGGGTCGCATCTTCAGCCGGATCGAGAGCCTCCTCGACCGGGCCGCCCGAACAGGCGGCGAGTATGAGGGGAAAAAGCAGAAAAGAAGCGGGGCGCATCAAATATCCTGGATTTGGGTATGCAGTCGGGCAAGCGAGCGCATTATGTCGGCACCCGGCTCCGTAACGTCAACCCGTAATGCTCGCCTAACCGCCGATCAGCCGCGCCTTTACCAGTCCGCTGGCCCTGCCCATGTCGATTTCGCCGGCGTGGCGCGCCTTGAGCTGCCCCATGACTTTGCCCATGTCCTGAGGGCCTTGCGCTCCGGTTTCGGCGATCAGAGCATCGATGATCGCGCCGGTTTCCTCGTTGCTCATCATGGCGGGCAGAAATTCCTCGATAACGGCAACTTCGGCCTTTTCCGCATCGGCCAGTTCCTGCCGTCCGCCATTCTCATACATGGTAATCGATTCGCGGCGCTGCTTGACCATTTTCTGCAGTACCTCGACCACCATCGCATCGTCGTCCTTTGCACCGCCATCCGTGCGCAGCTCAATATCGCGATCCTTGATCTTGGAGAGAATAAGGCGGACGGCGGCGGTGCGAGGCTTGTCTCCGGCCTTCATGGCGGTGACCTGGGCGGCCTTGATATCGTCGCGGATCATGGGGCTTTTCCTTTGCAAATTTCGCGCATCGGTCTAGCTGGGGATAAAGCGATTGAACAGCCATTGACCCGGGGGGCAACGCCCCCTAGCTGACAGCCGTTTGCGCGCGCGGCAAACTTGCAATTTGGGAATGATCATCATGGCTGACGCCAAAACATCCAGCACGCCCGCAGCAGCAACGGGCGTATTGGTTTTGGCAGACGGAACCTGCGTCTGGGGGCGCGGTTTCGGGGCGGAAGGCGATGCGGTCGGCGAGGTCTGTTTCAACACCGCGATGACCGGCTATCAGGAAAGCATGACCGACCCGAGCTATGCCGGGCAGATCATCACCTTTACCTTCCCGCATATCGGCAATGTCGGCACCAATGCCGAGGACATGGAAACCGTCAATCCGCATGCGCTGGGCTGTATCGTCCGCGAGGATGTGACCGATCCCAGCAATTTCCGGTCGAGCCAGCATTACGATCAGTGGCTGAAGGTCAATGGTCGGATCGGCCTGTCTGGGATCGACACCCGGGCGCTGACCCGGCTGATCCGCATGCAGGGAGCGCCCAATGGTGTGATTGCCCACAATGCGGACGGTGAATTCGATATCGAAGCCCTGAAAGCCAAGGCGGCTGACTGGCCGGGGCTGAAAGGTATGGACCTGGCCAAAACGGTCAGCACCACCCAGCAATATGAGTGGGATGAGGGCCTGTGGACGCTGGGCGAAGGTTTTGAAAAAATCGCTGAAGGCGAGGGCGGGGGGAACAGGCCCCATGTCGTCGCCATAGATTATGGCGCGAAACGCAACATCCTGCGCCATCTCGTCAATGCGGGCGCGCGGGTGACGGTGGTTCCCGGCGAGGCCAGTTTCGAAGATGTGATGCGGCATGAGCCCGACGGCATCTTTCTCGCCAACGGCCCAGGCGACCCGGCGGCGACGGGCAAGTACGCCGTTCCCGTGATCCAGCAACTGCTCGAAACCGGCAAGCCCATATTCGGTATCTGTCTCGGCCATCAGATGCTCGGCATCGCGGCCGGCGCGAAGACGATCAAGATGCACCAGGGCCATCGCGGCGCCAATCATCCCGTCAAGCGGCTGGACGATGGCCGGGTCGAGATCACCAGCATGAACCATGGCTTTGCGGTGGACATAGACAGCCTGCCCGAAGGGGTGACCGCGACCCATGTCAGTCTGTTCGACGGCAGCCTGTGCGGGCTGGAGCTGGAGGATAAGCCCGCGTTCAGCGTGCAGTACCATCCGGAAGCCAGTCCGGGTCCGCAGGACAGCGCCTATCTGTTCGCGAAATTTGTCGGCCAGTTGAGCACTGGCAAATGATCGGCGAACTGCATGCTTTCGCTGTGCCTATGATTTTTCCGCACAAATCTGGCGATTGGGCGGAAATCATGCGAACGTGATTACGGGTGCGCTAAATCGACGGGGAATAGTCCGCGTCACTCAATATGAAGGGGTAGTTTTATGAAATATCTTGTTGTTCTGGCGGCTACGGTCGCACTCGCCGGCTGTGGCGGCTCCGTGCGCGAGCAGGCCGAGGCGCAGTGCGCGCAGCAGACCGAAGCCATGGGCGCGCAGCTGACCGCAGCGGGTGTCGATCCGGACGAATTCTGCACATGTATTCTCGCCGATATCGACGACAGCAGCTCGGTCGCCGAAGCCAATGAGGCGATCACCGGCCGCACGCAGCAATGCGTTGCCGAAGCCTTGCAGAGCGCAACGGCGAGCTAAATCTCTACCGGGCCGGCGCGGAAAAAATGACCGCGCCGGCCCGTTTTTAACGAACAATTCTGATTGGCAAGGAACACGGCCTCGTGCCTAAACGCACCGACATATCTTCCATCCTCATTATTGGCGCCGGTCCGATCATCATCGGCCAGGCCTGCGAGTTCGATTATTCGGGGACTCAGGCCGTCAAAGCGCTCAAGGAAGAGGGCTATCGGATCATCCTCGTCAACTCGAACCCGGCGACGATCATGACGGATCCGGAGCTGGCGGATGCGACCTATGTCGAACCGATCACGCCGGACATTGTCGCCAAGATCATCGCCAAGGAGCGCGCTGAGCGTCCGGATGATGTGCTGGCCCTGCTTCCTACCATGGGCGGACAGACCGCGCTCAACACGGCACTGGCGCTGCATGAGGACGGCACGCTTGAGAAATATGGCGTCGAGATGATCGGAGCGGACGCCGATGCGATCGACAAGGCCGAGGATCGCCTCCGTTTCCGCGATGCGATGTCGAAGATCGGCCTCGAAAGCCCGCGTTCTCTTATCGCGCACAATATGGATGAGGCGCTGGAGGGACTGGAGTTTGTGGGTTTGCCGACAATTATCCGGCCAAGCTTCACCATGGGGGGAACGGGCGGCGGGATCGCCTATAACCGGGAAGAATTCGAGGAAATCGTTCGCGGCGGCCTCAATGCCAGCCCGACCACCGAAGTGCTGATCGAGGAATCCGTCCTGGGGTGGAAAGAATATGAGATGGAGGTCGTTCGTGACAGGAACGACAATTGCATCATCATCTGTTC
>JBPOET010000262.1:0-3588 GCA_051251675.1 Parasphingopyxis sp.
CGCGGGCCTTTTTTGTTCGATCATCCGGTAGGCGGACTAGCCTTCGTAATCGGCCGCGACATTCGTGTTGCGGGGCGGGGCGGAGGCCGTAAGGCGCAGCGCTTCAGCCGACTGGGACAGCGAACCGACCTCATCGGCCTCTTCCTCATCGTCGATCTGAACCCGCTGCAGGCTTTGCACCAGCGCCTCTTCGAGATGCTTCGGCTTGATGGTTGCTTCGGCGATTTCGCGCAGCGCGACGACCGGGTTTTTATCGCGATCGCGATCGAGCGTCAGCTCGGCGCCGCCGGAAATCTGACGCGCCCGCTGGGCCGCGAGCAGGACCAGATCAAAACGGTTGGGAATCTTGTCGACACAATCTTCGACTGTAACGCGCGCCATGGCTTGTTCCAATTGTCAGCAATACGGGAAAGGCGGCGAAATAGGTCCGGGGGCGCGGATTGTCAAGAAATTCTCCCGCTTGCGGCGCGGGGCATATGCAGCCTAGAATCGTCTCCATGGCAGATCAGGAAAGGCCCCACTACCCCTTGCCGGACGTCGCCGGGCACCGTTTCGACTTGTTGTCGGAAGGTCCAGAGCGGCTCGACGCCCTGGTCGCGCTGATCAACGATGCCAATGAAAGCGTTAAACTGCTCTTCTACATCTTTCTCGAGGATTCCGCGTCTATTCGCGTGCGCGACGCGCTGGTGGCAGCCCATAGGCGGGGGGTGAAAGTAGCGCTGCTGGTCGATGGATTCGGCAGCGCCAAGGCCAGCGATGCCTTTTTTGCGCCATTGGCCGAAACAGATTGTATCTTTTGCCGCTATGAACCGAAGCGCAGCCGCCGATACCTTTTGCGCAACCATCAGAAAATGGCGATAGCCGACGACCGGCTGGCCATGATCGGTGGTTTCAATGTCGCGCAAGGCTATTTTGCCGCCTATCGCACAGAAGGCTGGCGCGACCTGGGGTTGAAAGTCGAGGGGCCGGCTGCCGCCCGTCTGGCCAAGTATTTTGACGATATCGTTCGCTGGTCGGGAAATCCGCGTTCCCAGATGGAGGATTTGCGCGGTATCCTGCTGCGCCATCATGAACAGGATGGCGATGTCCGGCTCTTGTTCGGCGGGCCGACGCGCGAACTGAGCCCATGGGGGCAGACGCTTCGCAACGATCTGAACGGCGGCACCATGATCGACGTTATCGCCGCCTATTTCGCGCCCTATGCCCCGTCTTTGCGGCCGATCCGTCGAGCCGCCCGGCAGGGGCGTTCGCGGGTGATCACCGCAGCCAAGTCGGATAACAATGTGACGATTGCCGCGGCGCGCAATCGCTATCGCTATCTGCTGCCGGAAGTCGAAGTGTATGAGTATCAGCCGATGATGCTGCATACCAAGCTCTATGTGATCGACGATATCGTCTATATCGGTTCCGCCAATTTCGACGTTCGCAGCCTGTATCTCAATCTGGAGGTCATGCTGCGCGTCCGCGATGCAGGTTTCGCTGCATCGATACGCAATTTCGTGGATGACGAGATTGCCGACTGCAAGCGCATCACGCCGGAAGACTATGCCAGCAGCCAGACCTTGTGGACGCGGATCAAGGGGCGCCTGTCCTATTTTCTGATGTCGGTGCTCGACTATAATGTCTCGCGCCGGCTTAATTTCGGGATTGACGGCCAGTGAAGCCAGCCGGGAAAGCTGACTAGCTTTCGTTCTTCCAACCCCAGAACAGAACCGCCGGCGGGATGTTCCACCATGACCGGCCCCTGTCGACCCGGTCGAAATTGGGCACGATATAGTCGCGGCACTTGGGCGAGAACTGATAGACCAGAAACGCGCCGCCGGGGCGAACGACCCGGCCGGTCGCCTTGCCGATCTCGTCGCCCACGCCGTCCGGCAGGGTCGAGAAGGGCAGGCCCGATACGACATAGTCGGCCTTTTCAAAGCCCTTTTCCGCAACAATCGATTCGACATCGGCGGCTGAGCCAAGCACGACATGGAACCGTGGATCGCGGATTTCGCGTCGCAGATAGTCGACGAAATCGGGATTCGTATCGATGGCGATGAGGACGGCATCGGGGCGAAGTTTCTCGAGTATGGGCCGACAAAAGGTCCCCACGCCCGGCCCATATTCGACGAAAACCTTGGTGTTTTCCCAGTCGACGGGCGCCAGCATTTGCCTGATGAGCGACCTGGACGACGGGATAATCGACCCTACCATCACAGGATGCTTCAGGAATCCTTTGAAAAACAGGGCGAGCGCACCGGGGCCGCTGGATGCGGTTTCGCGCTCGGATGCTTCGGAAGCGGTATCAGTCATGCGTTTTAATTGTCCTGGGAAATTGTCGAGAATGCGTTCGCAAATGCCCAGCCCGATGGCAAGCCATTGCTGACTATCGCATGCGCATGGTTGCCGTTAAGGGAAGGTGATGCAAACCGGATATCTGAATAATGTAATGATCCTTTTCCCGGCCTGGCTCTCCTGATGGCTGGTGCACCGAATGTGCAGATTCGCCGCGACCGGTTCGTGGTCCTGTTCCTCGTCATGCTCACCGCAGCGGCCGGCAACACGGCGATGCAGTCGGTAATGCCGACGATCGGCCGGGCGCTCGACATTCCCGATTTCTGGGTTTCGCTTGCCTATACCTGGTCGGCATTGCTCTGGGTGTTGATGGCACCCTATTGGGCGCGCCAGTCGGATCGCCGCGGCCGCAAACCGCTGATGCTGCTGGGCACCCTGGGTTTCATATCGTCGATGGCGATTTGCGGAATCATCCTCTGGCTCGGGCTGACGGGGTGGCTGCTCCCGGCGACGACCTTCCTCATCTTTGCCGCCGCGCGCAGCCTTTACGGCGGGTTCGGTTCGGCGGCCCCGCCAGCCGTCCAGGCCTATGTCGCCGCCCGCACCGACCGGGACAACCGCACCGCGGCCCTGTCGGTCATCGCTTCCTCTTTCGGACTGGGAACGATTCTCGGCCCGGCCCTGGCTCCCGCCTTTGTCATGCCGATTGAAGGCGGGCTCGCCGGACCGCTGATTGTATTCGCTTTCCTCGGCTGCATGGTCTGGCTCGCGCTTACCTTCCTCTTGCCTAACGATACACCGCAGCATGAGGCGCGGGGCACAATTTCCAGCGAACCGTCGATCGGCGGCCTGTCCGTCGCATCCGCTCCGACGCATGATGATGATGATGGTGACGCTCCCGCCGGACGTTTGCGGTGGCGCGATCGGCGCATTTTCCCCTGGCTGCTCATCGGCGTGCTGGGCGGACACGGCCATGCGGCCATTCTCGGCGTTATAGGATTCCTCGTGATCGACCGCATGTCGGTGCCTCTCGGCGAGGCGCAGCAGGCGATCGGGATCGTGCTCATGGCCGGTGCGGGCGCGACACTGCTCGCGCAATGGGGCCTGATCCCGCAACTCAAGGTTCCGCCGAAAAGGCTCGTTATCTGGGGCTTCATCCTGGGCGCCGCCGGTTGCCTGGTGACAGCCCTGGGCACGACGCTGCATGGAATAACCCTTGGTTTCGCCATCGCATCGCTGGGCATGGGGCTGTTCCGCCCCGGTTTTACCAGCGGCGCGTCGCTGGCCGTCAACCGCGCCGAGCAGGGC
>JBPOET010000263.1:0-3579 GCA_051251675.1 Parasphingopyxis sp.
CCCATGAAGGGCCCGCCGCAATCCTGATCGGGCCGGAAGGCGGTTTCACGGATGACGAAGACCGGGAAATCCGCGATCTGCCCCAGACGGCCCCCGTCTCCCTTGGCCCGCGTATTCTTCGCGCCGACACCGCCGCGGCGGCCGCGATCAGCCTGTGGATGGCCGATCAAGGGGACTGGAATTCGCCTGCTTAGATCATTTATCTAAGAATCGCAGAGCCTTGGAGCGAATATCAGTCCCCGGCGGCGGTATGATCCCGCCTCCAAGGTTTAGCACAATATTTACCAAAAATTAGCGGGCTTTCGCTATTGCAGCCCCATGCATAGTCGGGGGATCATTGCACAAATTCGAGCTTTCGATTTCAGCCTTGTCGCGCTGAAGTCGTGGCTTTGTCTGTGCGCAGCGTTCATCGGAAGCTTTTTCGCCGTCGCCGCTCATGCGCAAACGACGGTCTACACCAACTCGACAGATGGCGCCGTGAACGAAACCGCAACGCCCTGCAGCGCTTCGGGCTATCTCGTGCGGAATTTCTCAGTCGGGACGAGCTATACTGTTTCCGACGTCGATATCGGTGTTCTGCTTGCGCACAGCTATCGCGGCGACCTGCTCATGTATCTCCAGTCTCCTTCGGGTACCCGGGTGCAAATATTCACCGGCACCGGAAACGGTGCGAGCAATTTCAACGTGCGGATGGATGGTTCGGCAGGAACCTCCGTCACAACCCATACAGCAGACGACACAGCGACCGCCGGAACCACTGTTCCGCCCTATCAGCGCAGTTTTGCACCGGCCAACGCGCTGTCCGCGTTCAACGGGCAGAATTCGCAGGGCACCTGGCGGCTGGAAATCTGCGATCGCTACAATCAGGATTCGGGAAATTTCTACCAGGCCGATCTGTTTCTCACACAGATCCCGACCAATTATGCCGATCTCTCGCTTTCGAAATCGGTCAGCAACAGCAGCCCGGCGAACGGGACAAGCATCACCTACACGCTCTCGCTCACCAATGCGGGCAGCTCGCCCCAGACCGCAACGGCGGTAACGATTGCCGATAGCCTGCCGCTTGGTGTCAGCTATTCCAGCCATTCGGGCTATGGCAGCTATGACAGCGGCAGCGGGACCTGGACCGTGCCGTCCATCGCCCCCGGACAAACGCGAACCCTGACCATCACGGCAACCGTCACGGCGACCTCGGGCGCCACTGTGACCAACACTGCTGAAGTCTCGGCATCATCGGTTGCCGACATCGATTCAACGCCCGGCAATGGCGATTCGAGCGAAGACGATTATGACACGGCGACCTTCACGGTTTCGGGCACACGCACAGCCGGCACACCGCCAAGCCTTTCCGCTGTCTGCCTGCCGATCAACCAGACCCTGTTCGACTGGAACACCCGCAGCTGGACGGCCGGTGCGCTCAATGCGAGCTATGATGTCACCAATATCGGCACGATCATTTTCGATATCTCGACGAACGGCACCTTCGTAAATTCCACGCCCGACGATACGAGCAGCAATACTGGCGGTTTCGGCGGCACGCAGCAGGCGCTGTACCAGTATCTGGAATATTCGAACCGCGACCAGGTCGCGACCACGGTTCTCACCCTGCCGACGGCAGTGCCCGGCCTGCAGTTCACGGTGTTCGACATCGATTTTGCCGCCAATGATTTCGCGGACAAGCTGACGGTGACGGGCACCTTCAACGGCGCACCGGTCATGCCGGTCCTGACCAACGGCATTGCCAATTATGTGATGGGCAATGTCGCGATAGGCGATGCGGGGTCCGGCGGAACCTCGGCCGATGGCAATGTCGTCGTCACCTTCCTCTCGCCGGTCGACACGGTGACGATAGTCTATGGCAACCACATTACCGCGCCTGCGGACCCCGACGGCCAGGCGGCGTCGATCTACGACTTCAATTTCTGCAATCCCGAAACGACGCTCAGCGTCACCAAAATCAGCTCTCTCATCAGCGATCCGGTGAACAACACGGCCGACCCTTACGCCATCCCCGGAGCGGTAATCGAATATTGCATCCTGATATCCAATCCGGGGTCGGCGACGGCGACATCCGTGACGGCGACCGACTCCCTGCCGGCCAATATTACCTATACCGCCGGTTCGTTGAACAGCGGCCCGAACTGCGCAGCCGCTACCACGGCCGAGGACGACGACGCGACGGGAGCGGACGAAAGCGATCCCTTCGGCGCCTCGGTCAGCGGCACGACGATCACCGCTACCGCCGCCTCGCTCGGCCCCAGCGCTGCTTTTGCTCTCAAATTCCGGGCGACAGTCGACTAGGTCCGCCGGAATCGCGGCATTTGCACCGACCAGTATCGACGGCTTTTCTTGGCCCCTGCCAAGCCTTCCTATACTGGTGCGCGGCATCCAACATGGCTAAAGGCGATCCATGAGCACGAAAACAGTTTCAAAAAGCGACGCACCTCCCATCGAAAGCCGCGAAGAGCTGCTGAGCGTGTTTGCCGGAGGCGAAAAGCCCGCCGAGCAATGGCTGATCGGCACCGAGCATGAGAAATTCGTCTATTGCCGCGGCGATTACCACGCCCCCTCTTATGACGAACCCGGCGGCATCCGGGACCTGCTCCTCGCGCTGACCGAGTTCGGCTGGGAGCCGATCGAGGAAAATGGCAAAGTCATCGCGATGCGCGGCGCGGACGGCACGGTGAGCCTGGAACCGGCCGGCCAGCTTGAACTGTCCGGCGCCGCGCTCGAGAATCTGCACGAGACCTGCGCCGAAACCGGCCGCCATCTCGAACAGGTGAAAGCGATCGGTGCGAAGACGGGCAAGGGCTTTCTTGGTCTGGGCATGTGGCCGGACAAGACACGCGCCGAACTGCCGATCATGCCCAAGGGGCGTTACGGCATCATGCTCGATTACATGCCGAAAAAGGGCAGTCTCGGGCTCGACATGATGCTGCGCACCTGCACCATCCAGACCAATCTCGACTATGCGAGCGAGGCGGACATGGCGCAGAAATTCCGCGTGGCGCTGGCCCTCCAGCCGCTCGGCACCGCGCTGTTCGCCAACTCGCCCTTCACCGAAGGCAAGCCCAACGGATACCTCTCCTATCGCAGCCATATCTGGTCCGACACCGATCCGGACCGCACGGGCATGCTGCCCTTCGTTTTCGAGGACGGTTTCGGTTATGAGCGCTATGCCGATTACGCGCTCGATGTGCCGATGTACTTTGTCTATCGCGACGGGAAATATCTCGACGCCTCGGGGCTTAATTTCCGCGATTTCCTGAACGGCGAGCTGCCGATCCTGCCCGGCGAGAAACCGACGATCGACGACTGGAACGACCATCTCTCGACAATTTTTCCCGAAGTCCGCCTCAAAAGCTTCCTCGAAATGCGCGGGTCGGACGGCGGCCCGTGGAATCGGATCTGCGCGCTGCCCGCCCTCTGGGTCGGCCTGCTCTACGATCAGGGTGCGCTCGATGCGGCCTGGGACATGGTGAAGGGCTGGACGCTCGAAGAACGCGAAACCCTGCGCGACAGCGTTCCCAAACTGGGCTTCAAGGCGCCAGTGCCCGGCGGCCGGACACTGGCCGATAT
>JBPOET010000264.1:0-3563 GCA_051251675.1 Parasphingopyxis sp.
GTAGTTATCGGCGTATTCGCGATCGACAGCGCCTCCGGTATCGAGCCGACCGAGCCGACCATAACCTATGTCGAAAGCTGGCCTGCCGACCGGACAGACGAGGAAATCATCGAGCGCCAGCGCATACTCGCCCTTGCCGAGAATGAGCGCCGGGCGCTTTCGCGGCAACGGTTCCAGGAGCTGGCCGACGCTTCCGGCGTCGAGTATGACCGGGAGGCCGCCGCCGAAGCGGATCGGATCACCGAAGAAAACCGCCGGGCATTGGCGCGGCCGCAAGACGCCGATGCGACGGAGCAGGCAACTGACGGACTTTGACGCGCGGTTCATGGCCATGGCGCTCGCGCTTTCCTGGCGCGGCCGTGGCCGCACTGCGCCCAACCCAAATGTCGGAGCGGTGGTCGTGCGCGATCGACGGGTTATTGCGCGCGGCTGGACCCAGCCTGGCGGCCGCCCGCATGCCGAAGCCATGGCGCTGGGCGGCGCGGATGCGACAGGCGCCGATATCTACACAACGCTTGAGCCCTGTGCGCACAAGAGTGCGCGCGGTCCGGCCTGCGTGGACCTTCTGATCGCCGCTGCGCCGCGCCGTGTCGTCATCGCCGCCACCGATCCCGACCCCCGGACAGACGGCAAGGGTATCGCGCAACTGCGTTCCGCGGGAATCGAAGTTGTCGAAGGCGTGCTGGCCGACGAGGCGAAACGGGCAATGGCCGGATTCTTCGCGCGGCAGGAAAAGGGCCGCCCCCATGTCACGCTGAAACTCGCCACCTCGCTCGACGGGCAGGTCGCGCTTCCCGATGGATCCAGCCAGTGGATCACTGGTCCCGAAGCGCGCGCGCACGTCCATGTCGAACGGGCGCTTGCCGATATGGTGGTGGTCGGCCGGGGAACCGCGGAGAGCGATTCGCCGACATTGAACGTACGGCTTGATGGCCTGGCCAACCGCACGCCGGCCCGGGCGGTGTTGACGGGCGATTATCGCAATTTCAGCAAGCTTCAGCTGCATGCCGACAAGCCGGTCTGGCAGCATCTTGCCGAGCCCGGCGCGATTGCCGATCTCGAAAATGTCGATCATCTGCTGGTGGAGGGCGGCGCGGGCGCAGCGGCGGCTTTTTTAGCGGCCGATTGTGTCGACCGGCTCATACTGTATCGCGCGCCAATATTGATCGGCGCGGGCCTCAGTGCGCTGGGCGATATCGGCCTTGCCCGGCTCGACGATGCCCATGGCCATTGGCGGCTGATCGAAACACGCATGCTTGGCAAGGACCGGATGGAGGTTTACGAGCGCGCCTAATGTTTACCGGAATTATCACCGATATCGGCACCATTGCCGAGGCCGAGCAGCGCGGCGATCTGCGGCTGCGCATACGCTGCGGCTACGATATGGCGACTGTGGACCTTGGTGCGTCGATAGCCTGTTCGGGCGTTTGTCTGACCGTTGTCGACAAGGGCAAGGACTGGTTCGCCGTCGATCTTTCTGCGGAAACCGTGTCCCGCACGGCGCAGGGGCAGTGGAATGCGGGCGGGCGGCTCAATCTCGAGCGCTCGCTCAAGCTGGGCGAGGAAATGGGCGGCCATATCGTGACCGGCCATGTCGACGGGATAGGCGAAATTATCGCTGCCGACCCCGTGGGCGATTCGCTTGAACTCACGATCCGTGCGCCGGACGCGCTGGCGCGATTGATCGCGGCCAAGGGATCTATCACGCTCAACGGCGTATCGCTGACCGTCAATACAGTGCGCGATACCGATGACGGATGCCGCTTTACGATCAACCTGATTCCGCATACGGCAGAGGTTACGACGTTCGATGAGGTCGCTGTCGGTCAGCCGATAAACATCGAAATCGACATATTGGCGCGCTATCTCGCGAGAATGACCGGAAAATAACATTCAGATGTGATTTTACTCTGGACATCACATTGAAATGTGATATTCGAGCGCCATGTCTACGCCTTTGATCGAAAATGTTCGCAGTCTTGTTGCTTCCGGCGAAGCCAGCAAGGCAGGCCTGGCCAAAGCGGCGGGCCTCCACCCCAACTCTCTGCGCAAGCTTGACGATGAGGACTGGAATCCCACCGCCGAAACGCTGCTCAAGCTCGAACGCTATCTGGTAACCGGTGGCGGTCAGGCGCTGGCCAGCCCCGAAGAGATAATCGAAGCGGCGCGCAACGGGCGAATGTTCATTCTCGTCGATGACGAGGATCGCGAGAATGAAGGCGATCTTGTTATTCCCGCCCAGATGGCGACGCCCGATGCGATCAACTTCATGGCCAAATATGGCCGCGGGCTCATCTGTCTGGCGATGACCAAAGACCGTACGGAAGAACTCGGGCTGGACCTTATGAGCCGTCATAACGGCACCCGGCACGAAACTGCCTTCACCGTGTCGATAGAAGCGCGCGATGGCGTGACGACAGGAATTTCAGCGGCGGATCGCGCGCGAACCGTCTCGGTCGCCATCGATGCCTCCAAAGGCAAGGACGAGATCGTGACGCCCGGTCATGTATTCCCGCTCGTGGCGCGCCCTGGCGGCGTTCTGGTGCGCGCGGGGCATACCGAAGCTGCTGTCGATATATCGCGGCTGGCCGGCCTGAATCCCTCGGGCGTGATCTGCGAGATCATGAACGAAGACGGCACGATGGCGCGGATGGGAGACCTGCTGGCCTTTGCGCAGCTCCACAATCTCAAAATCGGCACGATCCGCGACCTGATCGCCTATCGCCGCCGCCACGACCATCTCGTCGAGAAGAAGGCGGAAGCCCCGTTCACCAGCCGCTGGGGCGGCGACTGGACGGCGATGACCTTCTTCAACAAGGCGACGGGAACCGAACAGGTCGCGCTTGTCAAAGGCAAGGTGGATCCCGACAAGCCGACCCTGGTCCGCATGCATGCGCTTTCCGCCTTTACCGATGTGTTCGGCGAAGAGGGCGCGCGCGGCCAGATGCTGTCCCGCTCGATGGAGATTATCGGCGAGGAGGGCGCGGGCATCGTGGTGGTGATCAACCGGACGATGCAGGGCGCGTTCACCAAGGCGCTGCAGGTCAAGAGCGGGCAGGAGCGCCCGGATATGGAAGAGCTGCGCGATTATGGCGTGGGCGCGCAGATCCTTACCGAACTCGGGGTGCAGACCATGACCCTGCTCACCAACACGCATCACAGCCTGGTGGGCCTGGATGCCTATGGGCTGTCCATTGTGGGCGAGCGTGCAATCGATGTTGAGGAGCGGGGCTGATGGCGCATTTCCTGATCGCCGAAGCGCGATTCTATGACCAGTATAATGACTGGCTGATCGAAGGGGCGAAGGCGGCGCTCGAAGCGGCCGGTCACAGCCATGAGCTGATTACCGTGCCCGGCGCGCTGGAGATACCCGGCGCGGTCGCCATGGCGGCGGAAAGCGGCCGCTATGACGGGTTCGTGGCGATCGGCGTCGTCATCCGCGGCGAAACCTATCATTTCGAGATAGTGGCCGGCGAGAGCGCGCGCGGGCTTATGGCGCTGACCCTGGACGGCGTCGCCATCGGCACTGGGATATTGACGGTCGAAAACGCCGCCCAGGCCGA
>JBPOET010000265.1:0-3546 GCA_051251675.1 Parasphingopyxis sp.
GAACAATGTGGCGCAGCAGCTATACGAGCTGGAACGGCAGCTTTTCGGCGCGCGGGGCAAGCGGCAAATGCTGCATGGGATGCAGGCCTATTACACCGGCATCCGCGATACCGCGCACCTGATCCAGAGCCATTCGGAAAAGCAGAATTTCCTGAAATCGCTCTACGAGAATTTCTACAAGGTCTATAATCCCAAGGCGGCCGACCGGCTGGGCGTGGTCTATACGCCGGGCGAGATCGTGCGCTTCATGATCCGCAGCGCGGACTGGCTTTGCGAAAAGCATTTCGGCAGGAACCTTGTCGATCCGGGCGTGGAAATCCTCGATCCGGCGACGGGGACCGGCACCTATATCGTCGAGCTGCTCGAATATTTCCGCGGGCAACCGGACAAGCTGAAGCGGAAATACAAGGAGGAGCTGCACGCCAACGAGGTCGCGATCCTGCCCTATTATGTCGCCAATCTGAATATCGAGGCGACCTATCAGACGATCACCGGCGAGTTCGCGGAGTTCGAGGGGTTGTGCCTGGTCGATACGCTCGACAATGTCGACGGTCTTGGCATTCATCAAGGCCACCAGTTCGATATGCTCGGCGGGCTCAGCGATGAGAATATCGAGCGTGTGAAACGGCAGAACCGGCGCAAGATCAGCGTGATTATCGGGAATCCGCCCTACAATTCCTGGCAGGAAGAGTACGGGCAGGCGAACCCGAACCGGATGTATCATCACATCGACACCCGGGTGCGGCGAACCTATGTGCGGCATGGCACGGCGCAAAATCAAAACAGCGTCTACGATATGTATACGCGCTTTTTTCGCTGGGCGACCGACCGGTTGGGCGACGAGGGGATCGTCGCCTTCATCATGGGCCGCAAGCCTATCGACAAGCTCGCCTATAATGGCTTTCGCAAGGTCGTGGCCGAAGAGTTCGCCGACATCTGGCTGGTCGATCTCGGCGGGGATGTGCGGGACAATCCGAAACTGTCCGGCACCAAGCACAATGTGTTCGGCATCCAGACCGGGGTGGTCATTGCGCTATGCGTGAAGCGGAAACCAACTAAAGGCATCGCGAAGATCCATTATGTTCGTCGGCCTGAAGCTGAAGTCGCCGAAGATAAATTGAGTTGGCTATCATCGAAGGGGTCATTCGCCGGGACAAAGACAACCACGATCAAGCCGGATGAGGATCACGTTTGGCTGAACCAATCGGGAGCTGACTGGAAAGCGTTCCTTCCTCTAGCCAACCCGAAGGTATCTGCGTCAGATACCAGTCGGTCAAATAGGCAGATTTTCGCGCTGAGTTCTAATGGCATTGAGACTGGTCGCGACGAATGGCTGTGGGATCGGGAGCGAAAAGCACTCACTGAGAAGGTGCGAACATTCATCGCGACATATCACGGGGTATTGGCAGGAAACCTGTCCCGGGAAGACCTTAAAATTGACCGACAACTCGACAAACATCTGAAAAAGCGCACGGACATCAAGGAAATTGAAGGCAGCTACCGTCGCGCTATTTCACGACCCTTCGTTGAAAAGTACGTCTATTTCGACAAGCACTTAAACGCTTATCTATTTCGACTAAAGTCGTTATTTCGAGCCGACGAAAGCAATAAGGCAATTACTTTCTTAGGGATTGCATCTGCAAACGAATTTTCTGCGTTGGCGACCGACAAGCTTTTTGATTTCGGAGTGTTGAAAGCAGGCAACGGTCGTGCGCAAGGCGTCTCTCGCTACCGCTACACCAAATCCGGCGAGCGCATCGACAACATCACCGATTGGGCGCTCAACAAATTCACCAGGCATTACGGCAAGAAGGCAGGCCTCACCAAGGACGCGATCTTCGCCTATTGCTACGCCGTCCTGCATGATCCGCTCTATCGCGAGAAATACGCGCTGAACCTCAAGCGCGAATTTCCGCGCATCCCCTTCTATCCCGATTTGGCCCAATGGGCGCGCTGGGGCGAGACGCTGCTGGGCCTGCATATCGACTATGAGGAGGTCGAACCGTGGGACATCGAGCGGGTCGATACGCCCAACCCCAAGCGCGCCGAGGGATCGCAGCCAAAGCCCAAGCTCAAATCGGTCCGCGCCGAAGGGGCGGAAACCGGCAGCGTGGTGGTGGACGAGGATACGCAGATCACCGGCATTCCAGCCGGCGCGTGGGACTATCGCCTCGGCAATCGCAGCGCGATCGACTGGGTGCTCGACCAGCACAAGGAAAAGAAACCGCGCGACCCCACCATCCGCGAAAAGTTCAACACCTATCGTTTCGCCGATTACAAGGAGAGCATGATCGACCTGCTCGCCAAGGTCGTGCGGGTGAGCGTCGAGACGAACGCCATCACCGATGCGATGGCCGCGCTCGACCGTTCGGACTGGGACTAAACCCCCCGCACCATCTTTACCGCCATGCCGATCCAGACCGGGTCGCTGACCACTTGCTGGCGGCCGCCTGCGCCCAAGGGCAGGAGTTGGAGGCGGTCGCCTTCGCGGCCGATCAGACGGCCGAACAGGAAGCGCCCGGCGGGGCGGGGGATGAGGACGTCGCGGTTGAGGGCGCTCGCATAGGCGTCCGGCGTCAGGCGCTCGCACCAGATTTCGTCGCCCGCGCGATAGTCGCCGATCCCGGCCGTCACCTGGATGGCCACCATGCCGGGCGCAGGGCGCGGGGCGGGCAGGCGGGCTTCATGGGCCGGGGCCTCTGCGCCATTGCCATCGAGGATTGCGGCAACGGGGAGGTCGGCCTGGTCGGGCAGGCGCACCAGATCGCCGGCCTCCACGCCCAGCGCCTTCGCGATCCGGTTGAGCCAGGCGACGGATACGGTGCGCATCCCGGTTTCGAGCCGGCCGATTGTCTGGGCGGTGGTCGGCGGATCGCAGCGTTCGGCAACCTGCTGCAAGGTAAGCCCCCTGGCTTTACGAATGTCTCGAATGGCTGTGATCATGATAATGCTCCCGGTCTTTCATCCACCCCGTTTACCCTGAGCCTGTCGAAGGGTTGCCCTTGGTTCGGCCCCGAAAAGAAGGGCAGGGCTTCGACAGGCTCAGCCCCAGCGGGCCGGGATAGTCCTGACTTCCAAAACTAACCAAATCGGTTTTTCTCTTTCCTACACTATAGCCCAAATGGCAAGAGCGATTCGCTCATTCACCGCTTTGCAGAGGGAAATCCGTCCATGCCGAAAAACCGCCGCCGCCCATCCGCGGGCCGACCCGCCTCCCAGCCCGATCCGCGTCTGCTCGTGGAACGGCCCTTGCCGCGGGATGGCGCGCCCCGGATCGAGCCAGCGCGGCCCGGCGTGCCGGTGCGCAAGGGGCGGCTGGCCCGCTCGGTGACGGTCAATCTGGCGGAATCGCCTTTGTCCTGGCTGCGCGCGCGGGGCCATGTTTCCGTCCGTCAATATGATGCGGGCGAGGCGCTGCGCCGCGATTACGAGCTGTCGCAGCTGCCGCCGCGGGTAACGATGCAATGGGATGCGCCGCCGACGGGCAGGACGGCGCGCGGCGCACCCGAGGGGCTTAGCCCCGGCGAGGCGCAGACCGCCGCGAAA
>JBPOET010000266.1:0-3539 GCA_051251675.1 Parasphingopyxis sp.
CTAGAGGACCGCCGATCGGCGGGGTCTATAGCAATAAAGCGCGGAAGGGCAAGCAATGATCCTG
Organism: Parasphingopyxis sp.; assembly: GCA_051251675.1. Taxonomy (GTDB): domain Bacteria; phylum Pseudomonadota; class Alphaproteobacteria; order Sphingomonadales; family Sphingomonadaceae; genus Parasphingopyxis. Next base: position 65 of record JBPOET010000266.1, read on the forward strand.
ATTGGCACAGAGTATCGCACCGGAGATGGCTCTATGCCGCCCCGATATCGGATAGCCATGGAATTCGCCGACCGCCTTCTGGCCAATGCTCCTTTCCCACACTAATAAGAAGGTCAACCTGAAGACGGGATCGCAATGAACTTTTTGAAAACCCTGTTCTGGATCGTGCTGTCAGCTGTGGTCGTCCTGTTCTCGATCAACAACTGGCTGCCCGTCACCGTCAGCCTGTGGGGCGGTCTGGAAGCCGATATGAAGAAACCGGTCTTCGCACTGTTCTTCTTCCTGCTCGGCTTCGTTCCTACGATCGTCTACTACCGCACCAGAGCATGGCGGCTGAGCAAGCGACTCAACACCGTGGAGCGCGAGTTGGCGGACGAACGCGGCATGAAAAAATTCCGTGCGCCCGAACCGGCCGGCGGCAAGCCCGCGCCGGCCAGCGATGAATTGACGCTGGAGACACCCGCACCAGACGGACCACGCCCATGAGAAGCCCGGTTTTCATTGCGCTCGACACCCCCGATATCGAGCGCGCCAAAACTGTCGCATCAGCCGTGCGCAACCATGTCGGCGGCATCAAGCTGGGGCTCGAATTCTTCGCCGCCAACGGACCGGGTGGCGTACAAGAAATGGCGGCGCTCGGGCTGCCGGTCTTTCTCGATCTCAAATTGCACGACATTCCCAACACGGTTGCCAAGGCGGTGCAGGCATTGCGCCCGATTCAGCCAGCCATCCTCACCGTGCATGCCGGAGGGGGGCGCGCGATGATGGAAGATGCGAAAGCCGCCGCACCCATCGACACCAAGGTGGTCGCCGTAACCCTGCTCACCAGCCTAGACGGCGAAGACCTCCACGATATGGGTGTTGCCGGCGATCCGCACGACCAGGTTGTCCGGCTGACCGAGTTGGCGAAACTGTCGGGCCTGGACGGCGTTGTCTGTTCTGGGCGCGAAGTGAAAGCCGCGAAGGCCATCTGGCCTGACGGTTTCTTCGTCGTACCGGGAGTGCGACCGGCCAGCGGCAAGGCGGCCGATCAGAAACGCACGGTCACGCCTGCGGATGCAATGCATGCGGGTGCATCGATCATCGTTATCGGTCGACCCATCACAGGTGCGGACGAGCCGGATATCGCAGCAAGGGCTATAGAAGCAACGCTCTGAACCATGGCAGACATCGATGTGAAGATATGCGGCCTGACGTCAGTCGAGGCCATCGAGGCTGCGGCCGAGGCGGGTGCCGCCTATGCCGGATTCGTGTTTTTCGAGAAGAGCCCGCGCAATGTGGTTCCGCGCGAAGCCCCTGCCCTCGTCAAACATGTTCCCAAGACCATGAAGCGGGTCGGCGTGTTCGTCGAGCCGAGCGATTCCCTGCTAGAACGCGCGATTGTCGCAGGCAGGCTGGATATCATCCAGCTTCATGGCGATGAACGCCCCGAGCGCCTCAAATCCCTAAAGGCGCGACACAAGGTTGAAATCTGGAAAGCCATTCCGGTCAGCACGGCGAGCGATCTGGAACGCGCCAAACGCTATAGGGAAGATGCGAACCTCATCCTGTTCGACGCCCGGACGCCCAAGGCATCCCGCCTGCCCGGCGGCATGGGCATCGCCTTCGACTGGAAGCTGCTGAACCGGTTCAACCACAAAGCACCCTGGGGCCTGTCCGGCGGACTGAACGCTGGCAATGTTGCCGAAGCCCTTGCGATCACCGGTGCGACCATGCTGGATGTGTCTTCCGGCGTCGAAAGCGAACCGGGTATCAAGAGTCCCGCCAAGATTTCCGCCTTTATGGAAGCTGTGAGAGCCGCATGACAGACCACGTCCCCTTACCGAACAGCTATCGCTCCCTGCCCGACGAACGCGGTCATTTCGGCGAATTTGGCGGGCGCTATGTCGCCGAAACGCTGATGCCGCTCATCCTCGATCTCGAAAAGGAATATCGGGCGGCCAAGGTCGACCCGGCCTTCACGGCCGAATTTGACGACCTGCTCGAACATTATGTCGGGCGCCCGTCGCCGCTCTACTATGCCGAACGGCTGACCGAAGAGATCCGCAGGGATGCGCCGCAAGGCAAAGGCGCGCAGATCTGGTTCAAGCGCGATGAACTCAACCATACCGGCGCACACAAGATCAACAATTGCATCGGCCAGATCCTGCTCGCCAAGCGCATGGGAAAAACGCGGATAATAGCCGAAACCGGTGCGGGCCAGCATGGCGTGGCAACGGCGACCGTAGCAGCGCGCTTCGGCCTGCCCTGCATTATCTATATGGGCGCACGCGATATCGAACGGCAGCAGCCCAATGTGTTCCGCATGAAGTTGCTCGGGGCGGAAGTCGTGCCCGTTACAAGCGGTGCGAAGACGCTCAAGGACGCGATGAACGAAGGCCTGCGGGACTGGGTCGCAAACGTCCATGACACATTCTACATCATCGGCACGGCGGCCGGTCCCCATCCCTATCCCGAACTGGTCCGCGATTTTCAGAGCATCATCGGCAAGGAAGCCCGTGCACAGATGCTCGATCGCATTGACCGCCTGCCCGATCTGCTTGTTGCAGCCATCGGCGGCGGCTCCAACGCCATCGGCCTCTTCCATCCGTTTCTCGACGATCCGGACGTGAAGATGCTGGGCGTTGAAGCGGCCGGCGAAGGCCTGGACAAACGCCATGCAGCCAGCCTTGCCGGCGGCGATCCCGGCGTGCTGCACGGCAATAAAACCTATCTTCTTCAGGATGAAGACGGCCAGATTGCGGAAGCCCATTCGATCAGCGCCGGCCTCGATTATCCGGGCATCGGCCCCGAACATGCCTGGCTTAAGGAAAGCGGCCGCGTCGATTATTCGAGCGTTACGGATACCGAGGCGCTCGACGCCTTCCAGCTACTCTGCCGCACCGAAGGGATCATTCCCGCGCTCGAACCCAGCCACGCTATTGCTGCCGTGACCAAGCGTGCAACGAGCATGGACCGGGACCGGATCATCCTCGCCAATCTGTGCGGCCGGGGGGATAAGGACATTTTCACCGTCGCCGAAGCGCTGGGAGTGAAGATGTGAAGCGACTGAACGCCACATTCGATGCATGCCGCGCCGAAGGACGCGCAGCCCTGGTTGCCTTTGTCACCGGCGGCGATCCCGCGCCTGCCGATACCGGCGATATTCTCGATGCGCTGGTCGAGGGCGGCGCCGATGTGATCGAGCTCGGCATGCCGTTCACCGATCCGATGGCGGACGGCCCATCCATCCAGGAAGCCAATCTGCGCTCGCTGGGCGCAGGAACCACGACCGCCGATCTTTTCGGCATAGCCAGCGATTTTCGCGCACGTCATCCGAGCACAGCGCTCGTGTTGATGGGCTATGCCAATCCGATGATCCGGCGCGGACCCGAATGGTTTGCGAAACGCTGCGCCGAAGCGGGGGTCGACGGTGTCATCTGCGTCGATATTCCTGCCGAGGAAGACGCGGAGCTCGGGCCGGCTCTGCGTGAGC
>JBPOET010000267.1:0-3530 GCA_051251675.1 Parasphingopyxis sp.
TTGCAGTGATGGCTGCAACAGCAATAAGAGCGGCGATCAGGCCATACTCAATTGCGGTGGCGCCCTTGCTGTCTTTCAGCATTTTTACAAAATTCTTCATTTCTGGTCTCCTTAAGGTTCCAAATACCCCGCCAATCCAAAAATTCTCGAATTGACGATTAGGGCTTGTAAACGGCAGGTCTTGCGAAACTCTTAAAGCCGAGGCTTGCGGCAAAATTTACCAACTTTGGGGCCGGGCGGGCTGCCTAGCGGTCATTGCTGGCCGAAACCTCGTTCGAAACGTCGTTCCACATCGTGGTGGTCGAATTGCCCAGAACGGCCAGTGCGCCAACCATGGAGATAACGATCAGCGAAACGATCAGGCCGTATTCGACGGCAGTTGCGCCGCGTTCATCGTGCAAAATGTTCCGAACCCAGTTTTTCATCGCATCCTATCCCAAATTTCCATGCCCCCGAAATGCCACTCGCATTTTCGGTTTAAGAAAGTGATAACCCTGCCCATGAATACATCGTTTCTGACTGTTTCCGCCGCTGCGCTTGTCGATCGGGATGGCCGAGTGCTTGTTCAAAAACGTCCCGCAGGGCGCACGATGGCCGGGTTGTGGGAGTTCCCCGGCGGCAAGTGCGAAGCGGGGGAGACGCCCGAAGCCGCCTTGATCCGGGAGCTCAAGGAAGAATTGGGCATCGAAACGCACGAGTCCTGCCTGGCGCCGGCCTGCTTCGCCAGTGAGCCTCTGGGCGATGCGCATCTGCTGTTGCTGCTCTATGTCTGCCGCAAATGGAAAGGGGTTGTGCAACCGCTTGAGGCGCCCGAACTCAGATGGGTGTATCCGCGCGAACTCTATGCGTTAGACATGCCGCCTGCAGACAGGCCGCTGATCGGATTGCTGGAAGCCCTGATCTAGGCTTTGGCACTAACCGGGTGGTTTCAGCGCGTCTGCGAGCGATATGGTGCCACTGCCACGGGTCGCCGGCCTGGGCTGATCAGGCGCCGGGGCCCAGCCCGTCAGATACACGATTTCAAAGCTCTCCGCCGTTTTTCCATCGATCCGCTCCGCATCGAAGGCGGCATGGGCCGCTGCCAGAGCGGCTCGCGACAGGGGAGGCCCGCCTAAAAGGCTGGCATTGGCCGAACCGCGCAGATCGTCGACGAGCCCCGAAAGACCGGGATAACGGACCTGAAGCGACTCGCCGTCGGCCACCTGCAGGGCAAAGCCCGCCCGGCCGAGAAGATCGCCGGCAGCGCGGATATCGATCTGCGGATGAAGGCGCGGCGCGGCGCCGCCCATGGTCTGATCCGCCAGGTACATCGCCTTGCGCAGGACGGGAAGGCTGCCCGATCCAAGAAACGCGCCCAGAAACAGGCCGTCGGGCTTCAGCGACTGCCGGACAAGCCGGAGCGCGCCGGGAAGATCGTTGACGGTATCGAGCGTGCCCACGGCCATCACGAGATCGAAGCTGGCATCGGCAAAGGGCAGGCGGTCTTCGTCGCACTGAACGCCGCCAGCGGCGCGGGCCAGCGCGAAGCCGGGATCGGCCATCGCGATATCGATCTGCATGGCCTGCAGCGCGGCGGGGAGGGCATCGCCCGCAAAGCCCAATATCAGCGCGCGGGAAAATTCCCGCTGCACGCCGTGCAGCCGCTCGACCAGTTCGGCGGCCATATGCGCCTGCAGAAAGCCATGCCCGGCCCATTGCCGCGAGGCCCGGTCTCTCCGAAGCCGTCGCCGCGCGCGGTTGAACGGCGTGTCTTGCATATCGGGTGCGGTTTCCATGAGCGGGCTTGTGCCCGGCTGCGCGTTGCGGGACAAGCTCGGGAATGGCCGGGCCTTCCAATATCCTGACCCGTATCGCCAAGCCGATCGTCGACTTCGCGTTGCCGGCGCGTTGCCCGGCCTGCGGGGAGATCGTCGACGGCGACGATCGTTTCTGCCTTGGCTGTTGGGAGCAGCTCGAACATCTCGACCAGGGATGCATGCAATGCGGCGATCCGGCGATAGTGCTGGCGGAAAGCGATTCGCTTTGCGGGGCCTGCCTTTCCGATCCGCCCGGCTTTGACACGATGCGGGCGGCGGTGCGCTATGGAGATGTCGCGCGGACGATTGCGCTGCGTCTCAAATATGGCGGCCGGCTCGGCCTCGCACGGACGGTCGCCGCCGCCATGCAACGTCATATGACCGGGCTGGAGGATGCCCTGATCGTTCCCGTTCCCCTGCATCGCAGCAGGATGTGGCGGCGGGGCTACAACCAGGCAGCGTTGATCGCGCGGGTGCTGGCGGGCGAGAATCGGGAGCGACTGGCCCTTGAGGCCCTGATTCGGACGCGCGCGACGCCCTATTTACGGGCCATGAGCAGGCGTGAGCGGGCAAAAACGGTGCGCGGCGCCTTTGCCGTAGCTCCCGATCTGCAAGATGCAGTACGCCGCAGGCGGATCATCGTTGTCGACGATGTCTATACCAGCGGCGCGACCGTCAAAGCCTGTGCGAAAATCCTCAAGCGCGTCGGGGCGACGGAGGTCCATGTTCGCTGCTGGGCGCGGGTCGTTCTGGCCGAAGACGATAGCTATTGACGCAGCCCCCCGCGCTTCACACATTGGCGTCATGGCAAAGGTGGAAATCTATACGAAATTTCTGTGCGGTTTCTGCTCGCGCGCTAAAAACCTGCTCGCCGCAAAGGGTGTGCAGTTCGAGGAAATCGACATAACCATGGACGCCGTCAAGCGGGAAGAAATGCTCAGTCGCAGCAATGGCCGGTTCACTGTGCCGCAGATTTTCATCGATGGCCGTCATGTTGGCGGATCGGACGACCTCGCCGCGCTGGAGGCGTCCGATCAGCTGGATGCCATGCTGGCCTCCTGAACGAAGCCCGTGCGGATAGCCCTTCTTCAGATGAACAGCGGGATCGATCCCGCTCACAATGCCAAAGCCATTGTCGAGGGAATGCGCGAGGCCAAGGCCGGCGGTGCTGCAATGCTGTTCACGCCCGAAATGTGCGGATTGCTGGACAGCAATCGCAAGCGCGCCGCCGCCCATCTGTTGCCGGAAAGCGAGGACGGCGTACTTGCATCGGTGCGCGAGGCAGCGGCCGAATTGGGCCTGTGGGTCCATATCGGGTCGCTGGCGCTTCGCTCGGACGCCGATCCCAAGACGGGCGCCGAGCGCCTCGTAAATCGCGGTTTCGTGATCGATGGTAGCGGCGCCATCCGCGCCCGCTATGACAAGATCCACCTGTTCGACGTCGATCTCGATACCGGCGAAAGCTGGCGCGAATCCTCGGTCTATGATGCGGGCGATGCCGCCGTGATCGCCGAATCGCCGGTCGGAACACTCGGCCTGTCGGTATGTTACGATCTGCGCTTTGCTGATCTTTATCGCTCCCTCACTGATCACGGGGCCCGGATGATCGCCATCCCCGCCGCCTTCACAGTCCCGACGGGCAAGGCTCATTGGCATGTGCTGATGCGCGCCCGGGCTATCGAGTCCGCCGCCTTTGTTGTGGCGGCCGCGCAGGTGGGCCATCATGAGGATGGC
>JBPOET010000268.1:0-3516 GCA_051251675.1 Parasphingopyxis sp.
GCATCAGGCCGGCAAAGAGGACCCCGCTATAGGGCGTGCCGCGTTCGGCGAGCGTCTCGACCGTGGGTGTCACGATCTCGGCCATCACGCGCTTCATCATCGCTTTGTCGAGAATAGGGGCGGGGCTATAGGCGCCCATGCCTCCGGTATTCAGGCCCGTATCGCCCTCGCCGACGCGTTTGTGATCCTGCGCCGTGCCGAACGGGACTGCGGTTTTCCCATCGACCAGAGCAAAGAAGCTCGCCTCTTCTCCTACGAGAAACTCTTCGATGACGATTTCGGCGCCGGCCTTGCCGAAGTCCCCTTCGAACATCCCGCTCACCGCAGCTTGGGCCTCTTCGGCCGTTTCGGCGATGATGACGCCTTTCCCGGCCGCAAGTCCATCGGCCTTGATGACGACCGGCAGGCCGAATTCCTGCAGGGCCGGCAAAGCGGCATCCGCAGATGTGAAGCGCGCGTACCGCGCCGTCGGAATGCCTGCTTCCGCGCACAGATCCTTGGTGAAACCCTTGGATCCCTCGAGCCGGGCGGCCTCCTTGTCAGGCCCGAACACGGGAAAACCCATTGTGCGCAAATTGTCGGCGAGACCGTCGACCAACGGTGCCTCGGGGCCCACCACGACCAGTTCGATCGAGTGTTTGAGGCAGAAGTCGATCGTTCCGCGATGATCGCCATCCTTGATCTCGACGATTTCGGCATGCTCGGCTATTCCCGGATTGCCGGGTGAGGCAAACAGCTTTGTCAGCTTGGGCGATTGCGCAATCTTCCAGGCCAGCGCATGTTCGCGTCCGCCCGATCCAAGTAACAGGACATTCATGCAGTCTTCCTCTTCAGATATGTCGTCGCCGGAAAGCGGCCGGAACGATCCCGGCGCTGCGCTCCTAGCGGAGACACCGGCGGGCGACAATGCGCCGCCTCTTTCCGTTTCGGAAATTTCGCGGGCGCTCAAGCGTGCGGTCGAGCAGCGCTTTGGCCATGTTCGGATCAAGGGGGAGATATCGGGCTTCAAGCGGGCCGCGTCCGGGCACTGCTATATGGGCCTTAAGGATGAGTCGGCGGTGATAGACGGCGTGATCTGGAAGGGGCAGGCGGGTCGGCTGGCTTTCGTTCCCGAGGACGGGATCGAGGTGATCGCGACGGGCAAACTGACAACCTATCCGGGACGTTCGAAATATCAGATCGTTATCGAGCGGCTGGAAGTGGCCGGCGAGGGCGCGCTGATGCAGTTGCTCGAGCAGCGCCGTAAGGCGCTGGCCGCGGAGGGCTTGTTTGCGCAGGAACGCAAGCGGCGTCTGCCCTTCCTGCCAGGGATCATCGGTGTCGTGACCTCGCCGACGGGCGCGGTCATTCGCGATATCCTGCACCGGCTTGCAGACCGCATGCCGAGCCATGTCATCGTCTGGCCGGTTATCGTGCAGGGGGAGGGAGCGGCCGAGCAGGTGGCCCGCGCGATACGGGGCTTTGGCGCCATGGACGCTGACGGCGGCGTCCCGCGTCCCGATCTGCTGATCGTCGCGCGCGGAGGCGGTTCGATCGAAGATCTTTGGGCTTTCAACGAGGAAGCCGTCGTCCGCGCCATTGCCGATTGTGCGATACCGGTCATCTCGGCGGTTGGCCATGAAACCGATACGACGCTGGCGGATTTTGCCGCCGATATGCGGGCGCCGACGCCGACTGCCGCCGCAGAGCTGGCCGTTCCGGTGCGCGCTGAACTGCTTGCGACCCTGGACCAGGCATCGCTGCGCAAAACCCAGGCGATCCGCCGCCATGTCGAGCGCCTGGCCGAGCGTCTGGCCAATGTGGCCCGGTTGCTGCCCAGGCGGGAGAGCCTTTTTACTGCGCAAGTACAAAAGATCGACGAACTTGCGGAGCGATTGCCGCGTGTCTTGCGGACCAGGCTCGATCTGGCGCAGAGTTTCTTTGCCCAGCGAACCGGCCGGTTCCGGCTCGATCTGGTGCGATCGCGCCTGGCCGACGGAAAGGTCCGGCTGGATGGCGTGTCGCGTTTGCTGGACCAGTTGCACCCGGAGCGGCCATTGGAGCGCGGCTATGCCAGGATAACGACGCGCGAGGGCAAAACGCTGGTTACGGCGGCGGGTGTGCGTTCCGCCGGGGCGATAACGCTGAAATTCGCCGATGGTGCGGTTGACGCACGGGTTGAGGAAGCGGGCCGGGCAACATATTCTAGCTCTAAACCAGACAAGCCCAAATCGCGGAAATCGACGGCCAAGCCCGGCCAGCCCGGATTATTCGATTAAAGGAGTAGCCATCAATGTTGACATCACGAAGCGGCGGAGCCGCCAAGCTCCATTATATGGCCAATAACTTCCGCATGCTTTCGCCGGGCGACCATGTGCTGTGCGCGGTCACCGGTGAAGCGATTCCGCTGGATGACCTGCGCTATTGGAGCGTCGAGCGGCAGGAGCCCTATGCGACGGCCGAAATTTCGGTGCGCGCTGCGGAGAAAATGGGATGAGGCTGCGGATGACCGGCATAACGCTGTGTATTGCCGGGTTTGGCGCGGTCTCTTTTGCGGCAATGGCGCAATCCGCCAATGTTGTTTCCGCAGATGCTGTTGCCGAATCGGATCGTGCCGCATTCTCTTTCGACGGAACTTTCCGTCAGGGCGGCGTTGTGCGCGGTCGTGCGCCGTCCGGAACGCAGCGCCTGATGCTGGACAGTACCGAAATAGCGCTGACCGCGGAAGGCGAGTTTCTCATCGGTTTCGGCCGCGATCATGGGCCCTCCGCGACCCTGGCCGCCGAATTCGACGATGGGCGGCGGTTGGCCGAGATTTTGACAATTGCGCCGACCGACTGGCGGATCGAGCATGTTAACGCAGCGCGCCGGGGCGGGCGTTCTTCGGCGGAATTCCAGCGACGGCGCGCACCGGAAATCGCCCAGATTGTCGCAGCCCGCGAGATCCGGTCGGAAACCGATGGTTGGCGGCAGGATTTCCTGTGGCCGGTTACCGGCCGCATAAGCGGTGTCTTCGGATCGCAGCGCGTATATCGGGGCGAGCCCGGCTCCTACCATGGCGGGGTCGATATTGTCCGGCCCAGCGGAACACCGGTCGTGACGCCGGCGGACGGCGTGGTGGTGCTGGCAACCCGGACGCCCTTCACGCTTGAGGGCTATCTGGTGATTATCGATCATGGCATGGGGCTGAACAGCGCTTTTCTCCATCTTTCGCGCATTGACGTGGAGGAAGGGCAGCGCGTCCAGCGGGGCGAGAGGATCGCCGCTATCGGTTCCAGCGGGCGGGCTACCGGGCCCCATCTTCACTGGGGCATGAAATGGGGCACCGAGCGAATCGATCCCCGATTCCTTGCCGGACCGATGCCGGTGAACGGATCTGGCGGAGGCGGCTAGGCTCCCCATTTCCAAGCGTTTTCGGGCAGCGAAACACCGTGAAGGAGGCGGCATACTGCGATTTGTCGGGCCGCGACCCTAAACTGTTGCATTTTGGCGACATATTCCCGCGAACCCGTTCTGGAGGCTGAACCTTTGCTTTAC
>JBPOET010000269.1:0-3501 GCA_051251675.1 Parasphingopyxis sp.
AGGCATAGCGCATCCACCCGGCCTGGAAGCCCACAAAGGGCCCGAACGCCGCTTCGCCATAGAGCATCGGCCCGCCGCTGTGATCGAAGCGGCGGCCAAGCGATGCGAAGACGAAAATCAGCGGGAAGAAGAGGATGCCGCCGAGCAGGATCATCCAGGGGGCGAAATTGCCGACCGCCGCATAAAGGATCGCGGGCAGCGCAAATATCCCCGCCCCGACCATGCCATTGAGCGGCAACAATGCGGTCCCGAACAGCCCGACCGTGCGCGGCGGCTTGATAGCCTGATCCATGATGTCCCCCCGCCAGGGAGACTGCATGGAATGCGGGGTTATGGCAAGCAAGCGGCCGCTGGGCGGCGCAACGGCGCGCGGCTAGGTGGCCAGCATCCCCGCGCCGAGCAGCAGCAAGATCCGCACATCGATTATGCAGTCTTCGGCGCGTTTCGCTTCCACGAAGCGCGCTATATCGCTGAGCGCCACGCGGTGTACGGTGATGTTTTCGTCCGCCGTGCCGCCGCCTTCGCCGGTTTTTTCGAGCGCGCTCGCGCGCAGCATCGTGAAGGTTTCGCTGGTCATGCCGGGCGAAGAGCAGAAGCGACCGAGATTCTCGATCCTGCCCGCCCGGTAGCCGGTTTCCTCTTCCAGCTCGCGCGCCGCCGCCGCCTCCGCCGCTTCGCCGGCCGTTTCGTCGCCGACCAGCCCGGCGGGCAGCTCGAGGCAATTGGCCTTGAGCGGCATCCGATACTGTTCGACGAGGATGATATGGTCGCCGGCCGGATCGCCGTCGATGGCAAGGAGAACCGCGGCGCCCATCCCGCGCACGCGGCTCACATATTCCCACCGGCCTTCCTGGTGGATGGCCAGATATTTGCCGGCCCAGTGGGTCTTCCTAGTTTCGGTCAAGGCTGTGCGCGATCAGTCTTCCATGTGCATTTCGGTTGCGGTGATGCCGTTGAGCAGCCCGTTCTCGAAATTGCCATTGTCGAAGGCTATCGTGACAGCATTGGCTGCGCCATCGCCTTCCTGCCGATCGATATTCTCGCCGACCACGGCCACTTCCTGGTCGTTTACGGCGATATAGATCATTGCATCGGCATCGGTTGCCGCGCGCGCCGTTTCGGCTGCCGCATAGCTGTCTTCGCCATTGGTGGATTCAACCATCAGGATATGGATATCGGGGCCGCCTTCGGCATGTTTGGCCGCGAGCCGGTCATTGACGTTCACAGTGGCGGCCTCGCCGACCTCCTGCGTAAACTCACCCGTCTCATCGGTCAGATAGGCGCCATGGGGGGCCTCGTCGGCGCTGCTATCGGCTGCTTCGGTGCCCTCGGCGTTTTCGGAATCCGCAGCTCCCTCATTTGCACTGCATCCGGCCAGTGCCATGCCCAGCCCTGCGGCCCAGACCATTGCTGAAATTGATTTTGTCATGCTGTTTCTTACCCCCTGTTTCGAAATCATTACCATGCGCCCCGAAACAGGATCATAGCTGCGTTGCTGCCGATTGACTAGCGGCCCAGCCGGTCGATGATGGCATCGACGGCGCCGTTGAAACCGTCGGTAACGTCTCCGGCGTCGAATCTGGCGGCCATCGCCGCCTCGGTCGCATCGGTGAACTCCGCATCCAGGGCCGCTGCGGCGCCGGGCGCCGGAACAATCCCGATACGCTCATCGGCCGCGGCGATCAGGATCAGCGCGCCATCGTCGCCCATGCCGTTGGATTCGATCATCTCGGCGGCCTTTTCCTCGATATCCTGATCGTCGGTGGTCAGGATCACGGCGATCCGGATTTCATGGCCGGTCTCTTCATGGAAGGCGGCCAGCCTCGCGTTCAGCGTCTCGCCGAATCCGTCTTCGAGCAGCCCGATATCCTTCACATAGTCTATCGGCTCGGCCAGTTCGGCGGCTTCCGCCGCGCTCTGTTCCGCCGCGGCCCCGGCCTCTGCCTCGCCGGCTTCTCCGCTGCTGCATGCGGCAAGCGCCAGTATAGCGGCCGCCGCGACGCCAAGGCCCAGTTTACGCATTGCGCAGATCCCCCCTAATTGCCGAGCCGTGCGATCAGCGCATCTGCTCCGGAATTCAGTCCCTCGGCCAGCTCGTCTTCTTCGAAGTGCGCGATCATCGCGACCTCCGCATCGGTGGTAAAGGCCTCGTCCAACCCTTCACCGACGATCGCCAACGCCTGGTCCGCTCCGGCCACATAGATGAGCGCGTCGGCGCCGCGTTCGGCGCGCATTTCCTCGGCGACTTCCTCGATATCGCGGCCGCCGGTGCTCATCGCGGCGATGATATGGATGTCCTGCCCGCTATCGCCGTGAAAGTTGGCCAGCTTTTCGTTCAGGCTGGCGATCAGCGCGGCATCGATCAGTCCGCCCGTCTCATCCTCGGCATAGCCGGATGCATCATGCGCCCCGGCGGCCTCTTCCCCGGGCTCGCCCGCTGTTTCTTCCGTCGCGATATCGTCGCTGTCTGCCGTGGCCGCCTCGCCGCTACACGCCGTCAGGGTCAGGGCCAGGCCGATCGCGCCTGCCGGAATGCTATGGATCAGTTTCATTGCGATGCTCCCGTTAATCCAAAGCCAAATAGGCTTGAAAATGGGCATTGCATATTTTCTCCATGCGAAACAGGCCGGTCTTGATATGCGGCGCAACGCCGCCTTGCTTGGCGCATCCGCAGGGCTGTGCCATAGGGCGGAACAGTCAATGAAGAGGGGAAGCGTCCATATGTTCGGCGAATTCAGGGATTTTGTCGCGCGCGGCAATGTGATCGATCTTGCGGTCGCGGTTATCATCGGCGGCGCCTTTGCGACGATCACGACATCGTTGACCGAAGACATCATCATGCCGATCGTCGGCTGGATCTTCGGCGGCGCCGATCTGAGCGCGCTCTTCATCCGCTTGGGCGATATCCCTGCCGATTATGCCGGATCGCCGGAAGATTATGCTGCGCTGAAGGAAGCGGGCGTAGCGATGATCGGGCTCGGCCAGTTCATCACCGTGCTGATCAATTTCCTGATCCTTGCCTTTGTCATCTTCCTGATGGTGCGTCAGGCCAACAAGATGACGGCCAGGAAGGAGGCCGAAGAGGCGGTCGAGGATAGCGGCCCCAGCGAAATCGACCTGCTGACCGAGATTCGGGACTCGCTGAAAAAGGGATAGGCCGCGGCGAACGGTTCGCCGCGAACAGTGCCGGTGTCTGCGCTCGCCGGTCTTTCTGCCGGGCGATCCTGAATTTTTTGGAACCTTTCCCCGTCCCCGTTCATTGGATGGGTGGAACGCGGCCCCGTAAGCGCCGCCGTAAACAGGAACAGTCAACAATGAAAAAGATGGTTTTCACCACGATCGCCGCCTCCGCCGCTCTTGCGCTTGGCGCCTGCCAGAGTCCCGAAGCCGATGCGGTGGAGGATCAGGCCGAGGCCGAGGCCGAGGCGCTGGACGAACTGGCTGACGAGGCCCCGACCGAATCGCAGGAAGAGGCGCTGGAACAGCAGGCCGACATTGTCG
>JBPOET010000027.1:0-10856 GCA_051251675.1 Parasphingopyxis sp.
CCTATCTGGGCGCTTTCGAGCGCCTACAGCCGGGAGGCTTCCTCGAATTCCCCGCCGCGCGCACGGAAAATCTCGGCGGCCTTGGGGTCCATTTTATCGGAAATAAGCACTTTAGGCATGATAGTGTCTCCAACAGTGTTCCTGCGCGGGCAGGAATCCAGGGCCGCACGGTCATTGATGGGCGGCCCTGGGTTCCCGCCTGCGCGGGAGCACGGATTGTCTTAGGAATGCGAGGCTTTGACTTCGGCATAGGCCCATTCGATCCAGGGCAGAAGCGCGGCGACATCGTCGGTTTCGACTGTCGATCCGCACCAGATGCGCAGGGAAGGAGGGGCATCGCGATAGCCGTTGAAATCATATCCGACATGGCGCTCTTCGAGCATCGACACGATTTTCTTCGGCACGCCAGCCTGGTCCTCGGGCGAGAGGCTGTCATACCATTCACCCTGAAACACCATGCAGACACCGGTGTTGGTGCGTTTGGCAGGATCGGAGACCATGTTGCGCATCCAGGGCGTGGCATCGATCCATTCCTGGACAACTGCGGCGTTGCGATCCGCACGTGCCTGGAGCTCGGCCATTCCGCCGATCGATTTCGCCCATTCCAGCGCCGCGATATAGTCTTCTGTCGCCAGCATGGACGGCGTGTTGATCGTCGCGCCTTCGAAGATGGCCCGATTGATCTTGCCGTTCTTCTTGACGCGAAAGATTTTGGGAAGCGGCCATTCCGGGTCATAATTCTCGATCCGCTCGACGGCGCGCGGGCTTAGAATGAGCATGCCATGCGCGGCTTCCGAACCCATAACCTTCTGCCAGCTATAGGTTGTCGCATCGAGCTTGGACCAGTCCATCTCCTGCGCGAAAATGGCGGAGGTCGCGTCGTTGATCGTCACGCCTTCGCGGTCGTCGGCGATCCAGTCGGCATTGGGAATGCGGGCACCCGAGGTCGTTCCGTTCCAGGTAAAGACGATATCGTCGCCCTTGTCGATTGCGGAGAGATCGGGGATTTCGCCATAATCGGCCTCGAGCACGGTCAGGTTGCTGGGCTTGAGCTGCTTGACGGCGTCCTGGATCCAGACATTGCCAAAGCTTTCCCAGGCGGCGACGGTCGCCGGGCGCGCGCCGAGCATGTTCCACATGGCGAGCTCGACGGCCCCGGTATCGGAGGCAGGCACGATGCCGATCAGATAATCGTCGGGTATGCCCAGAATTTCGCGGCTCAGATCGATCGCATATTTGAGGCGCCCCTTGCCGAGTGCCGAACGGTGCGAACGGCCGAGCGATTCGGTGCTCAACTTGTCGAGCGACCAGCCAGGGAATTTGGATGTGGGTCCGGATGAAAAAAACGGGCGGCCCGGACGGACCGTAGGTTCAGTAGACATATCGTCTCCCCTCACAGAGAGTTAGCGCTGCGTTGGGGCAGCGTGGCCCGGAGCCGCAATGCGTATTGCAGCGCAGCATGTCAATATCGAAGATGGGAATGGCCGGGATCGACCGAGGAATTCGCCCGGCGAAGCGACCGACCGTTAACCATCCGATAACCATGTCCGGATAGAATTGCGGCCATGCGCCATTTTATCGTTCTTCTACCTCTTGTTTTCCTGCTTTCCGCTTGCGGGATGATCGATGGCAGAACCGATGGCCCTCAGCCTTCGCGCACGACGGAGCGGCTTCCGGCGGCCACCGGAGAAACCCGGCAATGTCTTGCCGACCTGTCGCGCCGGGGCGTCGAATATCGCCGCCTTCCGGACCGTAATTTCGCCAATGGCTGCCGCGCCATCGGAGCGGTCCAGCTGGTGCAGGTCGGCACGCCGACGCGTAATCTCGGGGCGATGACCTGTCCGCTTGCAGACCGCTATGCCCGCTGGACGCGGGAGGTATTGCAGCCTGCCGCCGAGCGGCACTTCGGCGAGAGGGTGTCGTTGGTCGAGACGTTCGGCACCTATGGTTGCCGCAATATTGCGGGAACCGGGCGGCTGTCGGAACATGGCAAGGCGAACGCTATCGATATCGCCGCTTTCAATCTGGCGGGTGGTCGGCGGATTACCGTGCTCAACGGATGGAACAACGGTGACAGCCGCGAGCGGCGCTTTCTTCGCGATCTCCATCGCGGGGCCTGCGAAAGGTTCGAAATTGTGCTCGGTCCGGATGCCAATGCCGACCATCGGAACCATTTTCACTTCGATATGGGTAGCCGCGGGCCATATTGCCGCTAATAGGGTGGGGTTATGAACGATCCCCATATTCCCGATGAAATTTTCTATTCCTCCGGCGAAGACGCAGCCTATGCGCGTCAGGTCGTCTCGACTCCGCAGACCGAGCACCCAGCCTACACTCTGGCCTTTCAGGATACGGATTTCCTGCTGCGGGAGGATCTACGGCCGATCCGCTTCCAGCTTGAACTGTTGAAGCCCAAGCTGCTGCTCGACGAGGCGAATATCGGGTCGACGCTTGTAATGTACGGCTCGGCGCGCATCCATGAACAGGCCAAGGCCGATGCCGCCTATGCAGCCGCCCCTGAAGGCGCGCAGAAGCGCATTGCCAAACGGTTGCAGGAAAAAGCAAAATATTACGATGAAGCGCGCAGGCTGGCCCATGTCGCAAGCCAGTGCGATTGCGACGAAGACGGCAAGCGTCAGTTCGTGGTCTGCTCGGGCGGCGGTCCGGCCATCATGGAGGCGGCGAATCGCGGCGCGACCGAAGCCGGAGCGGAATCCATCGGCCTCAATATCGTGTTGCCGCATGAACAGGCGCCAAATGAATATGTGACGCCGTCGCTAAGCTTCCAGTTTCACTATTTCGCTCTGCGCAAGATGCATTTTCTTATCCGCGCCCGCGCCGTTGCCGTGTTCCCGGGCGGGTTCGGGACGTTCGATGAGATGTTCGAACTGCTGACGCTGGTGCAGACGGGTAAAATGAAGCCCCTGCCGATCCTGCTGTTCGGCAAGGATTTCTGGACGCGAGTGATCGATTTCAGGGCGCTGGCCGAAGAAGGTACGATATCGCCGGACGACCTCAAGATCATGCGCTTCGTGGAAACGGCCGATGAAGCCTGGCAGATGATTACGGAATTCTACCAGGAACCGATCGGCTGGAAGTGTGAACCGACGAAAGTCGAACTGGATTAGGCTTCCGGCTCGGCCTCTGCGGCATCGCCGCCTTCAATATCCGCTTCAGCTTCGGGATCGGCAGCTTCTTCGGCTTCCATCGCTTCATCTTCAGCTTCGGGTTCGTCCGCAGCCGGCGGTTCAGGCAAAGGCAGGTTGGAGCCCTGAGCATTCAGGTACAGGATGACAGCAGCGCGATCGAGCGGATCGGAGAGGCCGGCAAAGCTCATCGTCGTGCCCTGTGCATAGGCTGCAGGCCGGGCGAGCCAGGCGCTAAGATCGTCAAACGTCCACGTACCGGGCATTTCGCTCAGTGCTGAAGAATAGCCGAAATCTGCGCGATGCGCGTGCTGGGCACCGACAACGCCATAAAGATTGGGGCCAATGCCGTTGGCGCCGCCCTCATTCACCGTATGGCAGCTCGCACAGCGGCGGAATACGGCTTCGCCCTGTTCGACGGTTACCTGCGGGAACGCTGCAGCCATTGTAAGTTCGGCTTCTTCCTCGCCGCCATTCTCGACCACGCCTTCGACAACATACCCCATCGTCTCAGGGCGTTCCGCATGGAAAACTTCGCCAACGACGATCGATGTGCCCAGGGCGACGATGCCGCCCGCCAAAGACCAGCCTGCAATGGTGTTGAACTGACTCATTCTGTTTGATTCCCGTCTGTCCGGATTGCTTGCGCGGTGCTTTAAAGAGCGGATCGCATTATCGCAAGCAGGCAATCATTTCCCGTCGACCCATGCGCGCAACAAGGTATGGGCAATCGCGAAATGGGGCGGCGCGATAAAGGCGGCATCGACTGCACCGTCATAAGCGCCCTGGACCTCGTTCCGGGTCACCCATTTGGCCGCTTCCAGTTCCTCGGTATCCAGCGTTAGCGCGTCGTCCTCGACCGGCGCGATACAGGCCATCATCATGGTGTTGGGAAAAGGCCAGGGCTGGCTGGTCAGATAGCGGACGGATGTGGCCCGGACGCCGGCTTCCTCGAAAAGCTCCCTGGTTACCGCGCCTTCCAGCGACTCCCCGGGTTCGACGAACCCCGCCAGCGCCGAATAGCGATCCGGCGGGAACAGGGGCTGGCGTCCTACCAGAGCCTTGTCCTCAAAGGTGGCGAGCATGATGACCACCGGATCGACGCGGGGGAAATGCTCGGCATTGCATTCCGGGCATTTCCTGCCCCACCCGCCCTTGGAGAGGGCAGAGCGCGTGCCGCAACGGCTGCAGAAAAGATGCCCGCGATGCCATTCGATAAGGGAGCGTGCGGTGGCATATGTCGAGGCTTCTTCCGGCGGCATGATGTCCAGATGACGCCATACGGCATAGGCCCGCTGGCCAGCCGGCGGACGGTTTTCGATCAGCGGCGCAAAGCAGGGGGTTCCGTCGTCGAGCCCTAGAAACAGCAATTCCGCATCATCGGGGCGATCGGCCATCGAGCCCCAGACCAGCGTTCCGTCCGGGTTAATTTCGGGATCGAGATCGTTCAGCTTCAACAGCCGGGCACGCAAACTGCTGCGTACTTCGGCCAGCAGCTCGTCTTTCACCCGGATCTGGTCCGCACGGTCGAGGCGCGAGCCGGTAAGGCCGGGCCGAAAAGGCGTATTCACAGATCATTCTCCCTTTGCGCCCCGACCAGGGCCGCGGCTTTGGCGAACAAAGTCGGCAGTCCGGCCTCTTCGATCGTGGCGATGGGCCACCATTCGCCTTCGGGGCACTCTTCCGTCAAGACATGTCCGCCGACGACATCCAGTTCGAGGGCGAAATGCGTGAAGACATGGCGCACGGTGCCGTAACGGATCCAGTCGATATCCTCCGGAGCTTCCATGGGCTCGGCGGCGGGTTCCTGCCAGCCAATGCTGGGCAGGGCGCGCATACCACCCAGCATCCCCCGTTCGGGATGGCGAACCAGAAGCACCGCTTCGCCCCGCTCCAGCCAATAGGCGGTGCCGCGACGGACGGGTTTCGGCTTTTTCGGCGCTCTGACCGGAAACTTTCCGGGATCGTCCGTCCGGGCCGCCCGGCACCGGTCTTGCAGGGGGCAGCGCCCGCAGTCCGGTGCGCGCGCGCCACAGATCGTGGCGCCAAGATCCATCATCGACTGGGCGAAATCGCCGGCACGATTCTCCGGCGTCAGCAGTTCGGCAATTTTCCGGATTTCGGGCCGGGCCCTGGGCAGCGGCGTTTCGATGGCGTGAAGGCGGGCGATCACCCGTTCGACATTCGCATCGACCACAATAGCCGGTTCGCCAAAGGCGATCGCGGCGATTGCCGCGCCCGTATAGGCACCGATTCCGGGCAAGGTCCGCAGTTCTGTTTCGGTGCGCGGGAATTGGCCGCCATGGTTGGCGACAATCGCCCGCGCACAGGCATGGAGGTTGCGGGCACGTGCATAATAGCCAAGCCCGGCCCATGCCGCCATCACATCTGCGCCGTCGGCAGCGGCGAGCGCTTCAACGGTCGGCCAGCGTTCGGTGAAGGCCGCGAAATAGGGTTTTACCGCTGCGACTGTCGTCTGCTGCAGCATGATCTCCGACAACCAGACGCGATAGGGATCGGGTGGCGGTGCGCCGGGCAGAGCGCGCCATGGCAGCGCGCGCCCATGGGCACCATACCATTGCAGAAGCGTTTCACTGAGCCGTGTTTGCGCCATTCAGCGCGCTTTTCGCGCCGTGCGGATTATCCACACGGGCCTGCAAGTTTTTATGGCAGCCATTGGGCCCCTATGGCATGAGCAGTGGGATGGCGAAAACCCGCAATATTTCCGGACGCGACAAGTCCGATCCGCCCGATAAGGCGGCTGGGCGCAGTCGTCGGCCGCGTGCGGTAGGCGATATGCTGCCGAAGATCGGAAAAGCCTCGTTCCGGCGCTTCGGCTTCGTTCAGAGTTCGATCGTTTCTCGCTGGCCCGAAATTGTCGGCGAACGCTACGCGGAAGTGTCGACGCCCGAATCGATCCGTTTTCCCGTCGGCAAACGGTCGGGCGGGGTGCTCAAGCTGAACGTTGCCGGAGCGCATGCGACGATGATGCAGCATATCGAGCCGACCATTATCGAGCGGGTGAACCGCTTTTTCGGCTATCCGGCTATTGCGCGGATATCGATCCAGCAGGGCAGGGCGGAAAAGCCGGCCCGTCGCGCGCCCGCACCGCCTTCGCTCAGGCCCGTTCCGGAGGCGCTCGGCGCGTCGCTGCGCGAAATAGCAGATCCCGAATTGCGGGCCTGTCTGGAAGGCCTGGCAGCCTCGGTCATCGCGACTGAAGGAGCGCCGTTGGTCGACAATCAGGTGCCGGCCCGGCAATTGCAGGTTAAGCGTCTCGGCGATATTGGCCGGGACACATCAAATGGAGTGAGCGAGTAATGACGAACTTATTGAAGGTATCCGCGATCGCATTGGCGGCGACTTTGGCCGCATGCGGCGGCGAAACATCCGCCAATGGCGGCGCGGCGACCGGACCGGTTACCGCCGATACGTCGCAAAACTGGGTCGAGATGGTGACGAAGACAGAAGATGGCGGCTTTCGGATGGGGAACCCCGATGCGCCGATTACCATTGTCGAATATGCTTCGCTGACCTGCAGCCATTGCGCAACTTTTGCGGAAGAGAGCTTCACGCCGCTGACCGAGAATTATATTTCGCAGGGCACAGTGAATTTCGAGGTGCGCAATTTCGTCCGAGATCCGCTCGATCTCAGTGCGGCGTTGCTGACGCGGTGCAACGGCGAGGGGCCGTTCTTCCAGCTCAATGAGAGGTTGTTCGCCAATCAGGGCGCCATGTTCGAGACGATCCAGGGAGCGGATCAGGCGCAGCTGCAGGCGCTTGCGACCCCGGAAGCGCTGCAGAGCGGCCGGACCTTTGTCGGCTTTGCTGAGGCGGCAGGTCTGATCGAGCTCGTCGGCGGGCTCGGCATTTCCGACCAACAGGCACGCCAGTGCCTTACTGATGGCGAAGCCGTTGAAGAGCTTGAGGAAATGCGGAACGCAGCCTTGAACGATCACAACATCACGGGAACGCCCTCATTCATTATCAACGGCCAGCTGGCGGCGGGTGTTTCGAGCTGGGCGCAGCTCGATGCGCGGCTCCAGGAGCTGGTCGAGTAGTTTGAAGGTCTGGGGGGTATTCAGCAGGCGGATGCGGAACAGGCTCAGCCGATGCAGATAAAGCGCCTGAAACTTGCGGGCTTCAAGAGCTTTGTCGATCCGACGGAACTGCGAATCGAAGCCGGCCTGACTGGCATTGTCGGGCCCAATGGGTGCGGCAAATCCAACCTGCTGGAGGCGTTGCGCTGGACGATGGGGGAAAGCTCCCCCAAATCCATGCGCGGCGGAGGCATGGAAGATGTGATCTTTGCCGGAACCGACGCCCGGCCCGCGCGCGATTTCGCCGAAGTCTCCATCCTTGCCGAGCGCGACGAGAGCGACAGGCCCGATAACGAAACCGTAGCGCTGGAAAGCGAAGTCGAGGTGGTTCGCCGGATCGAGCGCGGAGCTGGGTCCGCCTATCGGGTGAACGGCCGCGATGTGCGCGCGAAAGATGTCGCGTTGCTGTTTGCCGACGCGGCGACCGGCGCTCATTCCCCGGCTCTGGTCAGCCAGGGCAAGATTGGCGCCGTGGTTTCCGCTAAGCCCGCCGAACGGCGGCAGATGCTGGAGGAAGCCGCCGGCATTGCCGGTCTGCATGTGCGCCGCAAGGATGCGGAACAGAAACTGCGCGCGACCGAAACCAACCTTTCCCGGCTGGACGACCTGTTGGCCGATATGGACGGTCGGATCCGCGCGTTGAAGCGTCAGGCCAATCAGGCGCGTCGTTACCGCAAGCTCAGCGATTCCATCGAGCTGGGCGAAGCGCGGCTGGTGTTTGCGCGTTGGCGCGATGCGGCAGCTGCCGCGGAAGCAGCAAAAGCCGAAGCTGAGCAGGCCGAAGCGCAGGTGTCGGAGGCTGCCGAACGCCAACGCAGCGCCGCCGTGCATCAGGCCGATGCCGCACGCAAACTGGCCGAACAGCGCAGTGCGGCCGAAGAGGCGCGGGCTACGGCGGCAACCCTTGGCCATGAGCTGGCCGCATTGAAAAATGAGCGCAGCGCGCTCGAGCGGCGGATCGGGGAACTCGCAAGTCAGCAGGAAAATCTGGCGCGTGATCGGGGCCGGGAAGACGCCCTGGCCAGCGATGCGGCGGCGGCGCTTGAACGGCTGGAGGCGGAAGAACAGGAGATTGCAGCCCGGCTGGAGGGCACCGACGAGCGCCGGGCTGACAGTGAGCGCAAGTTGCAGGAAGCCGAAACCGTTGCGCGGGATGCTGAACTGGCCATGGCGCGGGCGTTGGCCGCCCAGGCATCGCAACAGGCCGATATTCGCGTGGCCGAAGCCAATATGGAAAGCGCAGGGCAGCGCCTTGCGCGGGCGGAGGCGGAGGCGGACCGGATCGCGACGGAACTGGCCGAACTTGGCGATGTGGAGCCGCTTGAGGCTGCGTATCGCGAGGCCGAAACGGCCCGGAGCGCGGCTGAGGCCAGGATCGCCGAATTGCGGGACGCCATCGAAAAGGCGGACGAGCGGCGCGAAGCGGCGGCCATCGCCCGCGATGAGGCCGAAAGCGAAACGGCGGCCGCCCGCGCGGCGCTCGCGGCGCTCGAGTCCGAGGCGCAAGCTCTGGAACGGGGCATGGGCGATGCGGTCGAGGACAAGGCGCTTGGCCATGTCCGTGCGACCAAAGGATATGAAAAGGCGCTAGCCGCCGCCTTGGGTGACGACCTGGAGGCCGGCCTTGGCGAAACCGGCGCGCGCCGCTGGGCCGGCTCGAACTCGGCAGATGGCGATCCTGCGTTGCCCGAGGGCGCGGAATGCCTGGCCGACCATGTCACGGCGCCGGCCCAGTTGCTGCGGCGGCTGGCGCAGATCGGTGTTGTTGATATTGACGACGGGTCGATCACGCTCGCCGTGGGGCAGCGCCTTGTCACGCAAGAGGGCGGGCTGAGGCGCTGGGACGGCTATATAGCGCGCGGCGATGGAGCGGCAGCGGCTGAGCGGCTGGTTCGCGTCAATCGCCTGGAATCGATAGAGGCTGCGTTGCCGGAGGCTCGGGCCAAGGTCGAGGAAGCCGCCGCGCGGGCGACGGCGGCGGTGGCTGCGGTCACTGAAGCGCGCACTGTGCTGGAAGATTCCCGCGAGGCGATGGGCGAGGCTGAAAATCGCGCGCGCGTGGCGATCCGCGAACAGGATGCAGCCCGGGCGGCGATAGAACGGCTTGCCGACCAGCAGGCGGGACTTTCCGAACGTCGCGACCGGGCCCGGGCCGAGTTAACCGAGGCGCAGGAAGGTCTGAAAGCAGCGGAGAGCGGGATTGCCGATCTGCCCGACAGCGGGGACTCCGATGCGACGGTCGAACGCTTGAAGGCCGCGAGTGAAGCGGCGCGGATTATCCTGGCCGAAGCGCGCGCGGAAGCGGCGACTATCGGTCAGGCGATCGACGCCGACAAGGCGCGACTGGAGGCCGCCCGCGCCGAAGCGAGCAGTTGGAAGAGCCGGGCCGGCGAAGCGGCGCGGCGGGTGCAGGAAATGGCGAAGCGCGCAGCCGAAGCGGAGGCGGAGGCCAGGGCGCTGGTCGACGCGCCGGAAGAGATTGAAGCGACCATTGCCGCGTTGCTGACCCGGGTCGCCGAGGCGGAAGGCCTGGCGGAAGCCGCCCGCGCCGAAGAACGGGTTGGCGAGGAGCGGGTAACCGAGACCGAGCGTCTGGCCGCCGAGGCGATTGAGGCCCTGTCCATGGCCCGCGAGAATCGCGCCGCCGGACAGGCGCGTTTTGAGAATGCCGAGACGCGGCGGCGAGAGTTCGAACGCGTTTCGAGCGAGAGATTCCAGTCGGCCCCGCGCGCGCTGGCCGCCAAGTTCGAATTCGACGCCGAAACCGTCGAAGAGGCAGAACGCGAGTCGGCGCAGCTCGACAAGCTGAAGGCGGACCGCGAGCGGATCGGGCCGGTCAACCTTGTCGCGGAAAGCGAACTGGAGGAGCTCGAAGCCGAACATGGCAGTTCGATCGCCGAGCGCGAAGAGCTGGGCCAGGCGATCAACCGGCTGCGCGGTTCTATCGGCAATCTGAATCGTGAGGGTCGGGCCCGGTTGCTTGCGGCGTTCGAGGAGGTCGAC
Source organism: Parasphingopyxis sp. (assembly GCA_051251675.1). Lineage (GTDB taxonomy): Bacteria > Pseudomonadota > Alphaproteobacteria > Sphingomonadales > Sphingomonadaceae > Parasphingopyxis. The sequence continues at coordinate 10,250 of JBPOET010000027.1, forward strand.
ATCCATTTCCGCCGGCTGTTCGGCACCCTGTTCCAGGGCGGACAGGCGCATCTCGCGCTAATCGATTCCGACGATCCGCTTGAGGCGGGCCTTGAGATCATGGCCCAGCCCCCAGGCAAGAAACTGGCGACGCTGACGCTGCTTTCGGGCGGCGAACAGGCGCTGACGGCGGTCGCACTTATCTTCGCACTCTTCCTGACCAACCCGGCGCCGATCTGTGTGCTGGACGAGGTCGATGCGCCGCTCGACGACGCGAATATCGAGCGCTTCTGCGAACTTCTGGAACAAATGTCTGCGGAAACCGATACCCGTTACCTGATCGTCACCCATAATGCCGTGACGATGTCGCGCATGCATCGCCTTTACGGAGTAACGATGGTCGAGCGCGGCGTGAGCCGGCTTGTCTCCGTCGACCTTGGCGGGGCCGAAACGCTATTGGCGGCCGAATAAAGCCCCTCGGGCTGTTCCGAATCCTCCGTTTGCGCGCCGCTGAAATCTGGCTAGCGACCGATAATGAAAATCGCTCGCAAACATCATTTGTTATTGCAAGTCATTCGCAGCATGTGTAACCGCCTCCTGCATTAGAGCATTTGTAGGGGAATATGTG
>JBPOET010000270.1:0-3494 GCA_051251675.1 Parasphingopyxis sp.
GCGCGGATGCTTTCGTGCAATTCCTCTAGTCCCTGTTCGGGCTGCCTAATGCGCGGCGCGGCAAACAAGCTATTTCCTATAGGGCTGGCCATGCCGAGTAGAGACCGGGTTAACGGGATCATTCCAACTTTTCCTTATGCGTCCGCGCGCTCGCGCGGTGGTGAAACTTCGTTTCTGACAGCCGCCCGCAGAAATTCTGACAGCGACATAGAACGCGAACGAGCCTCTTTTTCAGCCAACGCGACCAGATTGGCGTTGGCCCGAAAATTGACAGGCATATTGTGGGTAAATTCGCGCATTTGATGCCTTTCAGAGCGATGCTGTGACGGGTATCCTGATACCACGTTGTATTGCATTTGTCAATATAGGGCCGGTTCGGTCCTATTCTGGAATTGCGCGATTGCTGCGAATCCGCCGGGTGTGATGACGCGGCCAAGATTGAGCGAGTAGCGAAAGCCTGCTATCGGGAGTGCGTGACTATCCAGCCCCATCCCGACACGACGCGAGCGCGCATAGGCGCAGCTAGACGCAACGGAATCCTGTCTGCCGCAATGATCGGGATAGGCGGGGCCGTCCTATGGGTGCTATTTGCCAACAGCGAACCGACACAAGGCGACTGGCAACGCGGCTTTGACATGGCCGAGCGCCAGCAGCTTACAGACAGCGCCGATTGCGAATTGCTAGATAGCCGCTATGCGGAAGGGTGCAGGGGATACGTCGAAGACGGTTACGGGCCGATAGGCGAGCGCAGGACTGGACCAGACGCCCGCTAGCCGTGGCGATACACAACCCCGCCCGCGAGCTTTCCACTATCGAAAAACCGAACGCCCTTAGCCTCTAAGGCCGCGCGTATCTCAGCAACAGTTTCCGCCCTCACGGTTTCGCCAGCCTCAAAGCGAGCGACCGAGCGCCGAGCCACCCCCGACGCCGCCGCCAGATCGTCTAACGACCAGCGAAGGGCGGCCCTCGCCATCCTGCATTGCGCAACATCCATGCTGGCACTTTTAGTGCAATATGAGGGTTGACGCAAGATAATAATACTGGCATTAACCATGCCACTTAACCAACCGGATAAGCGACCCGGCAGGAAGTTGGAGCTTCCGAACCGGGTCTGACCAGAAAAGCCTTATAGGAGGCCCAAATGGCTAAACACCGCCTTAAAACAGAAGGGAACGTAATTCAATTCCCGCCGTCGCGCAGTCGCGGACGCTTGAAGCAATGCAAGTCAGCATGGGCAGGGGGGCAGCGTTATCTCGCGGCCCGCCTTACCTATGATGGCGTCACGCCGCCCGATTGCGTTGTTAACTTCCCCATGCTCCCCGCCGCCGATCCAGACCCGGTTAGCAAGATAAATAATTGCAGTATCGCAATAGGGTTCATCTTTGCCGCGCTGGACCCGGAAAGCAGAAGGCGGGCCGTCAGTTATGCCCGCGAAGATTGCGACAGAAAGGCGGACGCCTCTTTAGCGCAAGCTTACCAGATGCTGCGCCTTACCGATCTAGCCGGGACCGCCCGCGCGAAACTCACGGAGATTGTCTAATGAACGACACAAACCAGCAGGGCCTAGACCTATTCGCTTCCGCATGGATTATGACATGGCAGCAGCTTGGCGGGACCGTTCACGGCGATTGGATAGGCCAGCCACAACAGCCCGAGGGAACACCGCCAGTCACAGGTTGCGCGGCGCATCTTGAATTGCAAACGCCCGAACAATGGGAGGGGGCATTGAAGGCGCTTGCGATCATGCGGGTGCGCGTGCCGGGCGCAATCGACGCGATCAAACGCAGCCCGTTGGTTTCGCCCACCGAGCCGAACCCACAATAATAGGAGCAATTACGCAAAGCGCCCCGGCCTCACCACCGGGGCGTTTTTCTTGCTCCCTATGTGGACAGTAAAAAGCTGTTTTTCGCTCGCAATGAGGGACCGTATGAGGGAACGCAGGCAATCCATTTTAGCAATGCTTTGGTTATACACTACTTTTGACACATAGTTGGGCGGATGGACCGTCCGCCTTCACCCTTACAGCCTAGCCATCAAGTGGATTCTTGCCACCTTACGATAATGCAGTGATCGTCCGGGCCAACCACCCGTTTGCTGTTTGCCTCATAGTCCGCAATAGCGTCCGCCTCTTCTATACCCTCGGGCCAAAATATCAGATGCGACCCGCCGTGCGTATCCGGCATTGCCGCGTCCTCTAATTTCCTCAGTCTGTTTTCAAGTCGCATTGCTATTCTCCGTCAGTGCCTAACCAATCGCGCGTCACGCTATCGAGCGTGGACATATCCAATTCGGGTTCGTCATCGTTTTCAGTTAGGGCGCGCTCCCCATCCGTAAGCGGCTGGCCTAGCCATGCCTTCACCAGTGGCGATAGCTGACTACCCCCCACTTCGAGTTTTTGAATCCTGTTCGCCAATCTGCTCATTTTACTGCCTCCAGTTTTGATATACGTTCCTCCAATTCGCTTGTTTCGACGACGCGCCTATGCGCATCGAGTAGCGCCATGACTCGCCCAGCCTCATCAGGCGTGATGTCACCCGCACCAACGGCCAGCAGCACCGCAGCCGACGCATCCACAGCGTCTTGAGCCGTTTTCACGACCGGCAGTTCTATTGAGACTGGGCCGTCTTTTTTCGGGGGAGCGATACGATCAAGGCATAGCCGCAAGGCTGTTGTGTCGCCTTCTAACGCTTTGTCGATTGCCGCGCGTGTCAAAGCCTCATGTTCGCCGTCTAGCAATTCCTCGACAGCACGCGTTATCAGGTGGCGCGCGCCCTTGGGCTTGCCAGCAGGATTCCCGCTATAGCCAGGAGCAAATGTGCCATCCTGCTTTCTGCCAGATTTTTCAGGTTGTTTTCCCATATTCCAAATTCCAGTTTAGTTGAGATCCCATAGAAACACCGCGCCATCGGTTGACCGACAGTTGAAGCAGCGCCGCAAATCGCCTTCACGGGATATTGCCCCGTCATCGAGCAGCACTATCCGCCGCGAACCATCGAGCCACACAGCTAGGCCAGGACGAGCGTTGCTTTCCTCTTTGGGGCGAATCCCGAACAGGTGCAGCGGCTCCCATCCGAGCGCGATTGCTTGCGAAGCATAACCCTCAGTTCGTAGCCACAGGGCATCTTTGACTATCCGCCGCCAGACCGGGGACCAGCCGCGCGCTTGCCGAGGGACGGGCATGTCACGCAACTTGGACAGTCCACGCTCCAATTCCGGGATTAAGACCCCCGTGACAATAGAGACATTAGTGACGTTAGGTGTGCTATTGGCACTATTGTCACTAACGTCACGCTCCCCGGTTTCCATATCCCTCGCCAGATCAAGCCATTTTCCCATTGCCCTAGCCCTCCAAAACTTGCGGATTGACGCGATAGTCAGACGACTTGCGGCCCGGTGTATCGCCTTGGCGGGACGGGGAGGGGTAAAGCCACCCGGCATCAACCAGCGCCTCAACAGCGCCTTGCAGCTTCTCTCGCTTACTCATTGTCGGAAGA
>JBPOET010000271.1:0-3484 GCA_051251675.1 Parasphingopyxis sp.
GCCCATGACAAGCTGCGCATCGCCCGGCGGGTTGGCGCGTTCGATACGCTCGAGCAGCACCCCGACATCGTCGCGGATCGGTGCAAGGAAGCTTTCAGGATAGACGCCCATCCACAAGACCACGGCGGCGATCGGGGCCAGCGTCGCCATTTCGCGCATGGAGAGATCGGGCATCGCTTTCACATCTTCCTTTTCCAGCGTGCCGTAGCAAATCCGCCAGTAGAGATAGAGCATATAGGCCGCGCCAAGGATGATGCCCGTGGTCGCGACAAAGGCGACCCAGCTGTTCGCTTCATAGGCGCCGACCAGGGCCAGAAACTCGCCAACAAAGCCGCTCGTCCCCGGCAGACCGACCGAAGCCATGGTGAACAGCATGAAGAGGACGGCATATTTGGGCATATTATCCGAAAGCCCGCCGTAACGGTCGATCTCGCGCGTATGGAGGCGATCGTAGATCACGCCGACACACAGGAAGAGCGCAGCCGAGACAAGGCCATGGCTCAGCATGACGATCATCGCGCCTTCGATGCCCTGACGATTGAACGCAAACAGGCCGATCGTGACAAAGGCCATATGGGCGACCGACGAATAGGCGATCAGCTTCTTCATGTCCTGTTGCACCAGCGCGACCAGCGAAGTGTAGACCACTGCGACCATCGACAGGCCGAATATGATCCAGACCAGATCGGCAGACGCTTCCGGGAACATCGGCAGCGAGAAGCGGATAAAGCCGTACCCGCCCATTTTGAGAAGCACGCCGGCCAGGATCACCGAGCCTGCTGTGGGCGCCTGCACATGGGCGTCGGGCAGCCAGGTATGCACTGGCCACATCGGCATCTTCACCGCGAAGCTCGCGAAGAAAGCAAGCCAGAGCCATGTCTGGGCGTTCGCCGGGAAATCATGGGCCATCAGGGTGGGAATGTCTGACGTGCCTGCCTGCTGTACCATCCACAGCATCGCGATCAGCATCAATACCGATCCCAGGAGCGTGTAGAGGAAGAATTTATAGCTGGCGTAGATCCGTTCGGCACCGCCCCAGATACCGATGATCAGGTACATCGGAATAAGGCCGGCCTCGAAGAAGATGTAGAATAGGAACAGGTCCTGCGCGGTGAACACGCCGATCATCAGCGATTCCATGAGCAGGAACGCCGCCATATATTCGGGCACGCGGGTCTGGATCGACCTCCAGCTCGCCAGGATGCAGATCGGCATCAGGAATACCGAAAGCATGATCAGCATCAGCGCGATGCCATCTATGCCCAGCGCCCATGCAAAGCGCCCGAAGACCGGATAGCTCTCGACAAACTGCCATTGCGCTCCGCCGATCTCGTATGTCAGCCACAGGCCGATGCCGAGCGCGAAGGTCAGCAACGTGGTGCCAAGCGCCAATATCCGCGCCTTTTGTGCTTTGCTTTCGCCTTCACCCGGCCAGACCAGGCAGAGCAATGCGCCGGCCAGCGGCAGGCCGATCATCAGCGACAGGATGGGAAAATCGAGCTGGTTCACCGCGTAATCGCCCAGGTTGCGCCTGCCGCCAATCCGATCAGCATGACAAGCGCGTAAGTGTAGAGATATCCGGACTGGAAGCGCCGCGTAACGGTGCTACCGCCGGCGACGAGCGCCGAGACGCCGTCAGGCCCGAACCGGTCGATAAAGCCCTTGTCGCCGCGCTTCCAGAAAAAGCGGCCGATCGCGAAGGCCGGCTTGACGAACAGTATATTGTAAAGCTCGTCGATATACCATTTGTTGAGCAGGAAGGCGTGGAGAACGCGGAACTGCCCGACAAATCTCTCCGGCCAGTCCGTGTAGCGGATATAGGCGAGCCAGGCGATGGCGAGTCCGATCAGCATGACGACGGAAGATGCCAGCTTCACCCACATCGGAACGCCGTGCAGCTCATGGATCAGATGCTCGTTATAGGCGATGCTGCCCGCCCAGAAGGCTTCGCTGTCGACAAATTCGTGGGTGAAGACATAGCCTGCAAACACCGCGCCCACCGAAAGCGCCAGCAACGGAATCAGCATCGCCCATCCGCTCTCATGAGGATGATAGCCGCCGGTACCGTCGGCCGGAGCATGGTCGTGCCCATGGTCATGAACGGCATGCTGGATATGCTCGGACGTACCCCAGCGGGCCTTGCCGAAAAACGTCATGAAGATCAGGCGCCAGCTGTAGAAGCTGGTGAGCAGGGCGGCAAAAACCAGCGTAAAGAAGGCGATACCGCCAAGTCCGCTTTCGCTCGCAAAAGCCGCTTCGATAATCGCATCTTTCGAATGGAAGCCGGCAAAGCCCGCGTGAAGCCAGACGACGCCCACGCCGGTAATCGCCAGCGTGCCGATCACCATCGTCCAGAAGGTGATCGGAATTTCCTTACGCAATGCGCCATAGTGCCGCATGTCCTGCTCATGATGCATGGAGTGGATCACCGAACCCGCGCCAAGGAACAGCAGCGCCTTGAAGAAGGCGTGGGTGAAGAGGTGGAACATGGCGATGCCATATGCCCCAACGCCGACGGCCACGAACATATAGCCCAGCTGCGAACAGGTTGAGTAGGCGATCACCCGCTTGATATCGGTTTGCGTGGTGCCGACCGTTGCAGCAAAGAAAGCGGTAAGCAGCCCGAAAAAGGTCACCACCAACAAAGCGGTTTCGCTCGTTTCGAACATCGGCGACAGGCGGCAAACCATGAACACGCCGGCCGTGACCATCGTCGCGGCGTGGATCAGCGCTGAAACCGGCGTCGGACCCTCCATCGCGTCGGGCAGCCAGGTGTGCAGGCCGAACTGCGCAGATTTGCCCATCGCGCCCACGAAGAGCAGCAGGCAGAGGAGCGTCATCGTATCGAGGCGATAGCCGAGGAAACCGATGGTCGATCCGGCCATGGCCGGTGCCGCTTCAAGAATTTCGGGAATCGAGACGGTGCCGAAGACCAGGAACGTTCCGAAGATGCCGAGCGAGAAGCCGAAATCGCCGACGCGGTTGACCACGAACGCCTTGATCGCGGCGGCATTGGCGCTGGGCTTGTGATACCAGAAGCCGATGAGGAGATAGGAAGCAAGGCCTACCCCTTCCCATCCGAAGAACATCTGCACCAGATTGTTCGACGTCACGAGCATCAGCATGGCGAAGGTAAAGAGCGAGAGATAGGCGAAGAAGCGGGGCTGATCCGGATCTTCGTCCATATAGCCCCAGCTGTAGAGATGAACGAGCGAGGAAACGCTGGTCACGACGACGAGCATTACGGCGGTCAGCGTATCGACGCGCAGGCTCCATGCGACATCAAGGTCGCCAGAACGTATCCAGTCGAATATCGGCGCCACATAGGCCGTCTGCCCGCCGACCAGAAAATCGAGAAAGATCGGCCAGCTAAGAGCGCATGCAACGAACAGCGCGCCCGTCGTCAGTATCTTGGCGACGAAATTGCCGAGCATCCGATTGCCAAGGCCCGCAATAATGGCCGCGAGCAGCGGCAGGAAGACGA
>JBPOET010000272.1:0-3478 GCA_051251675.1 Parasphingopyxis sp.
GGCCAGATAGACGATTGGAGAGCCAAGCGTATCGCCGGTCGCGGGGAACCGCACATAGTGGAGCGTCAAAGTTCGGCCATTTTGGGCACTGCGATTTTCAGGGACCGACACCGTGCCCTGGAAGGCTGCAACCGTGTCGCCATTTTGCGCCTCAAAAGTCATCGGTGTTTCGGTACTGAGATTTTCGAATGGGCTATTGGCAGTTGTATTGACCGGTTGCGATGCCGCACATCCAGCCATTACCAATATGACTATGACCGGCAGGGTCGCTGCCATTTTCGCAAGACTGATCATATCCACCCTATCGTAAAAAGCTGAGAGGGCGCACGTGTATTATCTATATAATACAGTGTCAAATTTATACTGGGTCGTTCTCAGGAACCGCTGCCATGCTGAAGGCACACGATCGCAGCGCTATTCGGCCCGCACCCGCGCCTCGCCCAGCACATCGCGCGAGCGGTCCATCTGATTGGGGTTGGCTTCGTTGCGGAACTGGGCGCGGACATCGGCATCGATACCGGCAGCACGCAAGGGCAGCGCGAAATTACTCTCGACCGCACGGCGCGCCGCATCGCGGGCCAGGCGCATCGGCGCGGCGGCGCGGGCCTGACGTAGCAAGGAACGCTGCCCTGCGGCGCGATTGGCGGCATCGAGCACGGATTCGGCATCGGTGACCGCGATCAGGATTCCGCCATCGTCATATTCACGGATTGCGTCGATATCGATATCGGGCCCGGCGATGCGCAAGTCGGGCAAGGTCACGGTCAGCGTGTTGGACGCGGCATCCCATTCCACATCCTCATCGTCCAGCGCCGCGAGATCCAGCTCATAGCGGACATTGCCCGGCATGATCAGCGTCTTGCGCGCCGACAGGCCGAAGCGTCGCTGGGTCGAAGTAACGACAGCCACGAACTGTGCGGAAAAGGGAATCAGGGTGTTCTGCTCGCGCAGCCCTTCCAGACTGGCGCTGGCAATCGTGTCGGGATCGGGCCCGCTGCCGAATATCCGTTCGCCCACGCTGCCGATGCCGATCACGAAGATCGTGACGATCGCGACCAACGTCAGCAGGCAGCCCAAGGCCCAGAACCGGCCCGAACCCTGACGGATGATCATCGTCGGATGAGGGCGCTCGAAATTGGGCGTTTCCGGAGGATCGATCTCTATACGGCTGTCGTCGACCATTTTTCTTCGCTTTCTTCGACCAGCCCCCGATCCCTAAGATCGATCAGATGGGCCAGTACGGACCGTCCGGCCGCACCGTGCAGCCTTGGATCGATGCCCTTGTACATTTTCTGAACCATATCGGGGATGGCAGTCAGCCCCTCGTCGATGGCGCGCAATATCTGCCCCTCGCGCTGTTTACGGTGCCCCATCAGGCCGCGCGTAAACCGCCGGGCCTTTTCGATCGGTTCGCCATGCGCCGGGTAATAGAGGGTTTCCTCGCGATCGAGCAGCTTGGCGAGGCTTTCCATATAGGCTTTCATGTCCCCGTCCGGGGGCGCAATCACGGTCGTCGACCAACCCATGATATGATCGCCGGTGAACATGGCGTTCGCCTCCTGCAACGCATAGCAGAGATGATTCGATGTGTGGCCCGGCGTCGCCACGGTTTCGAGCGTCCAGCCCTCGCCAGACAATATTTCGCCATCCTCGAGCACCCGGTCCGGCGCATAGGAGGAATCGAACGCCGCATCGGCACGCGGACCGGCATCTTCCAGCGCCAGATAGGCACAGCCGACAATCTCCGCCCCGCTTGCCTGTTTGAGCGCCCCCGCGCCGGGGCTGTGATCGCGGTGCGTATGGGTGCAGGTGATGAAGCGGATCGTCTCCCCTTCGGTCGCCTGGAGGATCGCGTCGATATGGCGTTTGTCGCTGGGCCCCGGATCGATCACCGCCACTTCGCCGCGCCCGACCAGATATGTCTGCGTGCCTGTATAGGTGAAGGGCGAAGGGTTCGGCGCCAGAACGCGGCGCACCAAGGGGTGTAGCTCCATCGTCCGGCCCGTGGGCATATCGTCTACAGTTTTCATGCCCTCCCTGTGCCAAGTTGCGGCCAAGGGCGAAAGGGGAAGCAGTCAAAAAACGACCGGCTCTCCCTGCTACGGAAGAGCCGGCGCCAGCAGGCCGATCAGCGCGGGACTAATGGCTCATCCGGGCGATATGGGCGTCGAGCGACGCCAGAACTTCGGCACGAAGATCGCCCGGGATATCGGCATCGGCGGCTATCTCCCTGCGCGCTTCCTGCAAACCGTCAAGAGCTTCAGCCCAGACTTCGGTCACCAGCGCTTCACGATCCGGCATCATGGCGCGGAGCTCAGCCTCGCTAGGGATCATCGCCCGCAATTCCGCTTCGCTGGGGATCATCTCCGCCAGCTCTTCCTCGCTCGGGATCATCGCTTCGATCTCTTCGGCGGTAGGCATGCGTTCGCTGGCATAGTGACGGGCATGACTTTCGTCATCCCGGTGGGCAGCGGCCGGATTGGCCAAGGCCGTCATCGTTAGGGCGAGCGTGGCGCCGATTGCAGCCAGACTCGCGGCTCGGCAAAATTGGGAAAGGATGTGCATGGCGGGTCTCCTGTGCCTTTTCGTCCGTGATCGGAGGCTCCGGTAGAAAAGATATCCAATGCCACCGGGCCTGTTTACGACACTATTCGTAATATCCGGCCATTGCGCTGTAAACGACACCCGTCGTATCTGGTCGATGGAAAATGGCGGATCGTCGAAATTTCTTACAGTTCGACAAATAGTAAACAGCCTGGAAACCATCGAACTCCCGGTTTTCCGCCACTTGATCAAAATTGGCACGGCCGCTGCATAGTATGGGGTGTTCCATACCCACATACCCCCATGAGGGACGGGTTAGCCAGCTATACTGGTCTCGCGCTAACCCGTCCCCTCATCCCCAGAAAAATCAGCGCAGCCAGCCCGGTAGGCACATAAAAGAGCATGAGGCGCCATATCACCATCACCGGCCCCAATGTGTCCGGAGAAACGAACGGCGCATAAAGCAGCAGGAACGCCGCTTCGCTGCCGCCTATGCCGCCTGGTGTGGGAACGACGGTGCTGAAGGTGAAAGTGAGCCATTGCAGCGCCCAGTAGAGCAAGGGAAGCATCGCGCCTCCGGCAAAGCCGATAATCGCCGTCGCCACCGAATAGCGCGCACCCCATTGCACGGCCGATAGCGCCATGCTCGCCATGACAACCGATTTGCCGCCCCTGATCACTGTCTTCCAGTCGCTTACGATATTCCGGCACAATTCTCCGGTTCGCACCGCCGCGCGCTGAGCCAGGCCGCCGATCCGCGCACCAAACCAGCCCCGCCGCGCGATACCGAAGACCATGCCCGCAATCAGGACAATCGCGACAAGGAACAGCAGCGCCTGTGCCGTGGACGCTCGCGCGCCCACCCAATCCAGTTCGCGCAGGGTGGAAGGGAGCTCGAAACCGAAGGCAAAGAACAGGGCGAAAGCCAGAAGGC
>JBPOET010000273.1:0-3476 GCA_051251675.1 Parasphingopyxis sp.
ATATCGCCTCGCTGCCGGGCAAACTTGCCGATTGCCAGGAACGCGATCCGGCCAAGTCCGAGCTGTTCCTCGTCGAAGGCGATTCCGCCGGCGGGTCCGCCAAGCAGGGTCGCGACCGGCATTACCAGGCGATCCTCCCGCTCAAGGGAAAGATCCTCAATGTCGAGCGTGCGCGTTTCGACCGGATGCTCTCGTCCAAGGAAGTCGGCACGCTGATCCAGGCGATGGGCACCGGCATCGGGCGCGACGATTTCAACATCGAGAAGCTGCGTTACCACAAGATCGTGATCATGACCGACGCCGATGTCGACGGCGCGCATATCCGCACGCTGCTGCTCACCTTCTTCTACCGGCAACTGCCCGAGATTATCGAGCGGGGCCATCTCTACATCGCCCAACCCCCGCTCTACAAAGTCGCGAAGGGCCGGAGCGAGGTTTACGTCAAGGACGATGCCGCGCTCGACGCCTATCTGATCGATGCGGGGCTCGGTGCGATGATGCTGGAAACCGGCGAAGGCGCAGCGCGTAGCGGGGAAGACCTGCGCGTGCTGATCGACCATGCCCGGCGCATGCGATCGCTGATGAACTATGTGCCCAAACGCTACGATCCGGCGATTGTCGAGGCCTTCGCGCTGATGGGTGCGCTGGACGAGGCGCTGACGGCGGAGCAGCGCACGGCAGCAGTCGATCTCGTTGCCCAATGGCTCAACACCCATGATCCCGAGGCAAAATGGACGGGTCAGGTCAATGACGATGGCGGATTCGAACTGCATCGGCGCTGGCGCGGGGTAACCGATGTCCACATGATCGACGCGGCGTTCGTTCGCTCGGCCGAGGCTCGCAAACTGCAACAGGTTGCCGCCGAACAGGCCGAAAATTACGCACTCGTCTCGCACCTTGTCAGCATGAAGGCGGCCGAAGCCGCTGCCGATGAGGAGGGCGAGGACGATACACCGATCAAAGGCAGCACGCCGATTACCCGCCCGTCCGAACTTCTCGCCGCGATCCTTGCCGCCGGCCGCAAAGGCCTCTCGATCCAGCGCTATAAAGGGCTGGGCGAGATGAACGCGGACCAGCTCTGGGAAACGACCCTCGATCCGGAAAACCGGTCGCTCTTGCAGGTCGAAGTCGGCCAGGCGGATCTGGCCGACGAAATCTTTACCCAACTGATGGGCGATGTCGTCGAGCCGCGCCGCGAGTTCATTCAGGATAACGCTCTGAACGTGGCCAATCTGGACGTTTAGGCGCCGCCGAAGAGGGCGCCCAAGCCCGTTTCGACCATAAGCCATGCGGTGACGTATAGGCCGAGGCCGAAGATAATATGCGCAAGTACGCTGTGGATACAGGCGATAGCGGGGTTGGGCGTCCGGCTTGCGGCGATTCCGGCGCCCATCGCCGGCTGCATGATGAGAAACGGCGCCGCGACCGTGACGGCTCCGGTGGCCAGGGCGGGTCCGATCGTTGGATTGCGTCCCCAGTCCGGCCCGCAGACATATAGCAGCATCGCCGTGAAGATAATGCCCGTCAGATAGTGGAAAACCCATCCGACCGCGCGCTCGAAGGGTATCGGGGCGGACGCGCCTATCGGGTCATGGATGAAGCGGCAGTGTATCATATGGCCGAGCCATCGGCCGACCAGGGCATAGTCCACCGTCGGTATGGCGAAAAGGCGGCGGCGAATGACCGTCCACAGGTCCATGACTGCGGTCGCGCCGATCCCGATCGCCGCGCTGTGGAGAAGAAAAACGCCAATCCCGCTCATGCCGTTTCCCCGGCCCGTTCGCCGTTTGCCGTCGGAACGCGCGCAGTGATTATCCAGCAGGCGGCGGTGAAAGCGACCGACCCGCCGACACTGTAGCGATCGAATGCAGGGCGGACGGTCGCCAGAAGCTTTTCACGCTGGTCTTTACCGGCCTCCTTCAGGGCTGCGCCGAGCGGCCCCATCTGGGAAATATAGGTGTCGAGCTGCGCCGCCGGGAACGCGCAGTCGAAATCGACCGGTTCAAGATGTGGTGCTTCCCAGCCCGCCCCGTCCAATATTCCGCGCACATATGGCGCGTTGGCAAAGCCGAACTGGCCGGGCCTGTCGGGCTGAAACGCGGGCAAGTCGATGAGCGGCGCGGCCGCTCGCACGGCCTCTGTCATGAACGGATTCTGGTCGGGGCTGCGCCAGGCGATCAGGGTCAGCCGGCTGCCGGGCCGCGCCGCGCGGCGCAGATTCCCGAAAGCGGCAACCGGATCGGCGAAAAACATCACGCCGAATCGGGAGACGGTCGCATAGGCGGCTTTTTCGGGGAAGCGATGACATTCCGCGTCGGCGCACAGGAATTCGGTGTTCAGCCTCTCGCGCTCGGCGCGGTCGCGTGCCGCCGCGATCAGCGGGGCCGATATGTCGATCCCCGTGCAGCGCGTTCCCGGCCCCAGTCGCCGGGCCAGCGCTAGCGTGGTTCCCCCGGCGCCGCAGCCGATGTCGAGAACATGGCCGGGATCGTGTGCCGCGGCCTCTTCCGTCAGCCTTTTCTCGATTGGCCTGAAAGTCATGTCGAGCAGCGCCTGCAGGTCTACCCAAGTCTGTCCAACAGCGCCGTTCCAGTCGATCCCGCCTTCGGCCTCGGCCGATTCCGCCATCCGCATATCGTGTCTCCCTGCTTGCATCTCATGCCTGAAAATCGCATCATGCCACTTCAAGTCGACTTGAGGTCAAGCATGAAAGCGCTGGATATTTCCGAAGTGGCAAAACGATCGGGCGTACCGGCCTCGGCGCTGCGCCATTATGAGGAAAAGGGGCTTATCGAATCGATTGGCAGGCGGGGCCTGCGGCGAATATTCGAACCGGTGGTTCTCGATCAGCTGGCGCTGGTTGCGCTGGGCCGCGCTGCGGGCTTTTCGCTGGATGAGATTGCAGCGATGTTCGGCGTGGACGGCCGGCCGAAAATCGATCGCGCCGTGCTGGCCGCGAAGGCCGCAGATCTTGATGCGACGATCCGCAAACTGGAAGCGATGCGCGACGGTCTGCGCCACGCGGCGGCCTGCCCCGCGCCGAGCCATATGGAATGCCCCAAATTCCGTCGGTATTTGCGCGTCGCCGCCGCCGGCGCCCTTGGCGGCCGCAAGCGGGACAGGCAGGCGGCCGCCTTTAGCCCGGGTACCGCCAACACCCCTTCACATGGTCATTCACCAAACCGGCCGCCTGAAGATAGGCGTAGATGATCGTCGAGCCGACAAAGCTCATGCCGCGTTTTTTGAGTGCCATCGATATCGTGTCGGAAAGCGTTGTCGAGGCAGGGACTTCTGCGAAGTTTTGCGGACGATTGACGATGGGTTCGCCGTCGACATGGCTCCAGAGCCAGCTGTCGAAGCTGCCAAACTCCTCCTGCATCGCGATAAAGGCGATGGCGTTTTTACGCGCCGACCGGATTTTCAGCCGGTTGCGGATGATGCCTTCATCCTCGCGCAGAACTTCCAGTTCGTCGTCC
>JBPOET010000274.1:0-3471 GCA_051251675.1 Parasphingopyxis sp.
GCATGAACTCCATGTTGGAAATACTGCACCCGGCGCGCCACGCCATGGCGATGCCGTCTCCCGTCGCGCCGCGCGGGGCGGTCGAGAAGAGATAGGTGCGGCCCGCGCCGCCGGTGGCGAGGATAGTGGCGCGCGCGGCAAAGGCCTCCACATGGCCGCTCGCCTTGTTGAAGGCATAGGCGCCCCAGACATGGTCCGAGCCGGTCGGCGTTGCGCTGTGCCGGTCGGTGATCAGGTCGACCGCCACCATATCGGGCAGCATGGTGATGTTCGGATTGGCCTTTGCGGCGTTTTCCAGAGCCTCCTGCACGGCCCAGCCGGTCGCGTCGTCGACATGGACGATGCGGCGATGGCTGTGCCCGCCTTCGCGCGTCAGGTGGAGGTCGCCATCAGCCTCGACATTGAAGGGCACGCCCAGTTCGACGAGATTGGCTATGGCCCGCGGGGCGTTTTCCACGACGAACTCCACGGTCTCGCGGCGATTGAGGCCGGCTCCCGCATCCATCGTGTCGTCGATATGGCTTTCGAACGTGTCGCCGGGTTCGAGCACGGCAGCAATGCCGCCCTGCGCCCATGCCGTAGACCCGCCCGAGATCGCACCCTTGGCGAGCACCAGTATCTTGAAGCGCTCGGCCAGCGTAATGGCAGCGGTCAGCCCGGCTGCGCCGGACCCGATTATGAGGATGTCATAATCGCTCACGCCGCGTCCTGTGTCAGGTTGAGGAAGACATCTTCAAGATCGGCTTCGCGGGTGGTTACGTCGATGATCACATGCCCGGCCTCGCCGAGCGCGGTCAGCACTTCGCCCGCATTCACCTTGTCCTTGCGATAGGTGATCGTCATCGTGTTGTGGTCTATCTGTTCGATTTTCTCGAAGCAGCTTCTGTCGGGCATCGTCGTGATATCCTGCTCGACCGTCACGACGACCGCTTTTTCCTGCGCCATGTTCACAAGCTCGCGCGTCGGCTTGTCGGCGATCAGCTTGCCGTGATTGATGATCGCGATCCGGTCGCACAGCTCCTCGGCTTCTTCCAGATAATGCGTGGTGAGGACGACGGTTACGCCGCTCGCATGCAGTTCGCGAACATAGTCCCAGAGCTGGCGGCGCAAATCGATATCGACCCCGGCAGTGGGTTCGTCGAGAATGAGGACGGGCGGCGAATGGACCATGGCCTTGGCCACCATCAACCGGCGTTTCATTCCGCCGGAAAGTGTGCGCGCATAGGCATCGGCCTTGTCTTCGAGCCGCACGGCTCTCAGCAATTCCATGGTGCGTTTTGCGCTTTTCGGCACTCCGTAAAGCCCGGCCTGGATATCAAGCGTTTCGGCGGGTGTGAAAAAGGGATCGAAGGTTATTTCCTGATTGACGATGCCGATGCTCGCCTTGGCGTTGCGCGGATCCCGGTCGATATCGAAGCCCCATACCGAGGCCGAACCCGCTGTCTTGTTGACGAGCCCGGCAAGGATATTGATCAGCGTCGACTTGCCCGCGCCATTGGGGCCGAGCAGGCCGAAAATCGTACCGCGCGGCACGGCGAGATTCACATTGTCGAGCGCACGGACATCGCCCTCATAGATTTTGGTGACATTTTCGACATGAATGGCTGCATCGGTCATGCGCCTGCGCATAGCGCGTCGCGCGGACGGCGCAAAGCTCGGCCCCGCCTGTTTATGCTTTGCGGCCTGTTAACCAGCCTTGTTCGGCCTGCATTCTCTATTTTCGGCGATAGGGGAGGGAAGGGGGAATATCATAATGGAAACCAATCGCTTTGGGCGCCGCAGGGCGCTGCCCGCTGTTGCATTCCTATTGCTGACAACGGCACCGGCTCATGCCGCATCTGTCGATGGCAATGCCGAAACGGAGATTTTGCAACCGCTGACGCTTACCCAGATATCCGTTCTCGATTTCGGCTCGATCGTGCCGGGCAATGTCGCGGGACGGATCAATATCCGGCGTAATGACGGTACATGCGTCGCGCAGGGCGGTGCCATGCTGGTTGGCACAAATTGCCAGCGCGGCGAATTCCTGATTACCGGACCTTCGCGTCAGCGCGTCCGCGTCACGACTGCGTCTGCTCCGATAACGCTGACGCGATCGGGCGGCGGGGCAAGCATGACCATGGACCGCGTGCGGATTAACGGCCGCGCGAACAAGCGACTGAACGCGGCCGGAGAACGCACATTTTACGTCAGTGGCCGACTGCTTGTCGGCGCCAACCAGGCCGAAGGCGTGTATGACGGAACATTCGACGTCACTGTCGATTATCGCTGATCCCGTCCGGCCGGGCAGCAGTGAGAGCGCTATACGATATGCCTGCCGGGACATCGCATAGCGCTCTTTTGCTGTCTGTATGACGTGGCGGACCGGCCCGATAACGATCCGGATCCTGAAAAGCGGCCCTAGAAATAGGTGACCGTTATCTGGAAATCGCCTTCATAGACGCCCGGCGCCTGATTGGCGCCGACCTGCAACCTGCCCCCCACGCGCAGATCAAGCAGGCCAGCGCCGCTCAGATACCGGAATACCGGGCCGTTCAGCGTTAGCTGCGAGACATTCATGCTGCCTCCACCGCCGACCCGGTCAAGGACCGGTAGAGGGCCGCGCGTCACATAGACGAACTGACGCGGCCCTCCATAGGTCCAGAATTGGGCGGCCTGCCCCCCCGAACCGGCCGCCGTGACACCGCCCGTAACCGAGCGCGCGTCATTATCGGGATCGATGACGACTGTCCCGGCCGTCGGCCCGGACAATAGTGCACCAAATTCCAGATCGCTTGTGTTGACCAAGGAAAGCGGTGTTACGATTACGGCTTCGGCGTCGCCGGTTTCATCTGCGGCGAGCGCCGTACCGGCGTGGCTCAAGGCCATGGCTGGAGCCATGACGACCCATAACAATCTGCGTTCCATAAATCCCCCCGGATCCGAAAGCCCGCTTATGACCGGTCATGCTCAAAATCCCGTCAAGCCCTATGGTTAACAGGAGGGTAACGAATGGATCGCGCTTAACGCCCTCTTAAGGGTGCTGTACAGGAATGGGTTAAGGCGCGCCCGGCTATTATGCCCGCATGATGTGGAATACCCTCTCCGGCTTCTGGCGCAGGATTGCCAGCGAGTTTTCGGCCTCCGCCGTTCTGGTGGCGCGCATTTTCCGCTCCGGCCCCGTTTGATCGGGGCTTGAGCGGCCAAATTGCCGCATATCCGACCGACGCCGGGCTTTTAATCAATGATATCGACGGTTCAAGCCGATTGCGCGGCAATCGGGCGCTTGCTATGCGCATCGCCATTATGACCGATCAACCCGAAACCCTCCGTGTCAGCCAGTCCCGCGTCGCATGCGACGGCGCCGACGACATTCCCGGCGGAGCCGCGCTGGGCCATCCACGCGTCTGGCTGGAGATCGACGAAGCGGGCTTTGTCGATTGCGGCTATTGCGATCGCCGCTTTGTGCTGATCGGCGGGCCGGCCGATATC
>JBPOET010000275.1:0-3461 GCA_051251675.1 Parasphingopyxis sp.
AGCCTGGATAGACCAGGTTGTTCGGATCAATCGCACTTTCAGTTTCGATCTGGCGCGCGGCGATTGGCCGCTCGAACCCACGCTTTCCGGCAAATCCATGCTTGTTCTGTCGTCACGCGGTGAATTCGGCTTTCATGAGGGCGTTCGATCCCAGTCGAACCATCTCGACCCGCATCTTGCAACGTGCGCCGGGTATCTTGGCGTTGCGAAAGACGCCATTGAGACCATCGCGGTCGAATATCAGGAGTTCAAGGATGCCCGTCACCGGGCATCGCTGGAACAGGCGATGGTCGCCACCGAACGCGCGGCGCTCGAAATCGCCGGCACGGCAGCGACCGAGCCGGGTTTCCAATCTTCCGGTCATGCGGAGTCGGCATATAGCCAGGCGCGCTAACCGATCGGCATGCCCGGCGGCACGCGTGGCAGCCTGTCTTCATCGGCGATCGCGGCATTCAGCGCCTCACGGTCCCGAAGCAGGTTCCCAAGCCCCCTGCGCCACTGCGCATGAACATCCGAGCCGCGCCCATCGAGCGCATCTGCAAGAGAATCCAGCCGGTCCGACAATGCGAGCGCAATGGTCGGCGACAGACCGGCATCGCGCTGGACCCGGGCCAATGCCAATGCTGTCGTTGTGGCGATCCGCCGTCTGACACCCGCGTCGCTCTCGCGCCCGGTAAAGCCGAAAGTCCGGCCGATCACCGCATCGATCACTTCATGGGCGCCGGGTATATCGGACGCCGACTGGCTCTGGATTTCGAGACGGTTGAGCCGGCCCGGCGCGAGCAAGCCGGCGAGGCTCACCACCGCGCCCAGTTCGGTGGCCTTGAGCGGGTCGAAAACCGGTCCGCCGGCCGTCGGAAAGATCTCGATGCTCGTCTGGCGATCATTGTTGCCGGAATAGGCGTTCGACAGATAGGGCAGCACGGTATCAGGCACGCCAAGCGCCTGAGGGTCGAGCGTACGGAGCAAGGCATCGAGCGCAGCCCGTTGAGATTCCGCTGCGACCGGTGTCGCCCGCTCCAGCCCGTCTCCGTTCAGCGCATAGTTGAAATCGACACCGCCCAGCACCTTGCTCGCCGCTTCGACCTGATAGCGATGCAGCAGCCAGATCGGCACAAAGGCGCGGCGCAATTGGGAGAGTGGCTGCCCTGCCCCGATGGCGGCCGGGCCGAACCGGCTGACGGCAACGCGGCGCACTTCCATGATCCGGTCGAGCTCGGCGACGGGATCGGCATAATCATCCCACAGGCTGCCTACCGGATGGGCGTCGCCCACCGAGCGGGATTCGCCATCCCCCACATAGCGCAAGCCCTCGGCCAGTCCGGCGGCCATGATCGGGGCGGCCTCGGCATCGGTCTGAGCACCGTAGAGCCAATCGATGGCGAACCGATCCCACCGCCCCACGCCCACGCCATAAGCGTCTGAGATATCGGGCAGACCATCGACAAGGCGGACGCGCGGCGCCGGATAGTCCATCACCGAATAGCGGCCCTGGGCGCTCCCGGCGAAATTGTGCGCAAGGCCGATCGCATGGCCCACTTCATGCGCGCCAAGCTGGCGGATTCGGGCCAGCGCAGCGGTTATCGGATCGTTGGGGTCGCCCGAGCCTGTCAGCCCGGCCCCGACCAGCGCCTCGAAGATCATAATGTCCTGGCGTACCCTGAGCGAGCCGAGCAGCACCTGTCCCTTGATGATTTCCCCGGTGCGCGGGTCCTCTATCACCTGGCCATAAGACCAGCCTCGCGTCGCGCGGTTCACCCAGTTGACGACATTGTAGCGGATATCGAGCGGGTCCGCGCCTTCAGGCAGTATCTCGACGCGAAAGGCATCGATAAAGCCGGCCGCGTCGAACGCGTCGCTCCACCAGGAAACGCCCTCGCGGAGCGCCGTGCGGATCGGCTCGGGCGCGCCGCGGTCGATATAGAAAGTGATCGGGTTGCTGACAGGAGAACGCTCCGCCGAAGGGTCGATCCGGTCGAGCCGGAAGCGGTTTGCGAGCTCGTAGACGACGGGTTGGCCGAGCGGCGCGGAATAGTCCACGACCTGCATCGCGAAAGAGCCGGCCCGCGGATCGAAACGGCGCGGCTGATAGCCGGGTTCCGGCAGCGCGATCAGCGAATGGCGGACGACAAAGCTCAGATTGCCGCTGACGGGCGTAATGTTGCCGATCTCGTCGCCTGGGTTCGCAGCGGTAAAGGTAAGGCGCGCGCGCATTTCGATATTGCGCGGAAACACCCGGACGAAATTGGTATCGGCGACGGACAGATCTGACTGGAAGGAAAATGACCGGTCCCCTTGCGAAAGGGCACCGGCGAGTCGGAGGTCGTCACGGGCGAGAAAGGGCGCGACATTGACGAGGAATCCGCCATCGGCCGTTTCGGCCGCCACTTCGCCCCGCCAGATGGTGGAATAGGCGAAGGATTCACGCACCGCCCGCTGCTCTTCCGGTGTGCCGGTCGCCGCGCGGAAGCGTTCATTCTCGATCTCCGCCATAACCCGGTTTCCGACCCGGCGGAACACAAGCATCCGCGCGCCCTGGCTGATCGCCCGGTCCAGGCCCAGCGGCGCCGAACCGAGGCCCGTCTCAAGCCCGCTCACATAGATGAAGCGCCCGGCCAGGCCATTCGCGTCAGGAGCTGGCAACCTCAGAAAGACTTCGCCCTCGCGCCGGTCGACATGGACGGGCAGCAGGCCATCCTGCCGTTCGGTTCCGGCCAGCACTTCCTGGGCTGTGGCGGTCGCCAGAGCCGGCGACGACGCCCCGGCCAGAGCGAGAACCATCAATATCGTCCGGCCGTATCGAAGCATCCTACCCCCCTATTTCGACATCGGAAGACTAGGTTGGACGCAGGGCGCTGTCGAGCGGTTTCGGCTGGCAATATCCGGCGCAAACGCCTATCGAGCGGCCTTGTTTACCGGGCTGTTCCGGCCTTCCATTTTCGACGGGATTATCATGGGCTTCAAATGCGGGATTGTCGGCCTGCCGAATGTCGGCAAATCGACACTGTTCAACGCGCTGACCGAAACACAGGCGGCACAGGCAGCCAATTATCCTTTCTGTACGATTGAGCCCAATGTCGGCAAAGTCGCCGTTCCCGATCCGCGGATCGACCGGATCGCGGCCATTGCCGGCTCGGCCAACACGATCGAAACCCAGCTCGAGTTCGTCGATATCGCGGGGCTGGTGCGCGGCGCCTCCAAGGGCGAAGGGCTGGGGAACCAGTTCCTCGCCAATATCCGCGAAGTCGATGCCATCGTCCATGTGCTGCGCTGTTTCGAGGATGACGATATCCAGCATGTCGAAAACACGATCGATCCGATCGCCGATGCCGAAACGGTGGAAACCGAATTGCTGCTTGCCGACATGGAGTCGGTCGAACGCCGGGTGGAGAACGCCAAACGCCGCGCCACCGGCGGCGACAAGGAGGCGAAAGCCGTCGCTTCGGTGCTCGGCCAGGCGC
>JBPOET010000276.1:0-3449 GCA_051251675.1 Parasphingopyxis sp.
CAACGAAGTGGTCCAACGCATACTGCATGAGAGAGCCGGCGCCGTCTTCGCCAGCAAATGCACGCGGGATTCCCTCATTACGGCTGCATTTCTCGGCATTCTCGACCAGTTTCTCGATCATATCACTTTCTTGATCATCGATAGGCGGGACAAGGTGGCCCAAGCGGTGTCGTTCCACAAGGCGCGTGTCGGCGGTCGATTCCATAGCAGTCAGGCGGAGCAAAGGCCCGTCTCGCCCAACGATTTCGATTTCGACGAAATTTATCGCTTTTACAGGCGCTTTCACGACATCAGCGAAAAATTTGATTCCCTGGGCGATGCGTTCGGCCGTCCGTTGCAGCGGTTTTGGTATGAGGATTTCACCGAAGACCCGCTCGCTTTTATCGAAGCGGTAACCTGTGCGCTCGGGTTTGAGGTGACGCAGGATTTTCGCGCGGAGGCACAAGTGAAAAAACTTGGCGACGCGATTAATGACGAATGGGCTGAACGATTTCGGGCGATGCTGGCGGACAGGGAAAGGCCGGCGCTGGCCTAGCGCCTCATAGCTGTGGCTATGCGCGTACGGTCCCCTTGCCCCGCGCGATCCATTTATAGGTCGTAAGGCCTTCAAGCGCGACCGGGCCGCGGGCATGGAGCCGTCCGGTCGAAATGCCGATTTCCGCGCCAAGGCCGAATTCGCCGCCATCGGCGAACTGGCTGGAGGCGTTGTGCATCACGATGGCGCTGTCGACCGTAGCGAGAAAGCGCGTCGCGGCATCCTGATCCTCGGTCACTATCGCATCCGTATGGCCCGAGCTATGGGCCGCGATATGAGTCAGCGCCGCATCGAGCCCGTCGACGATCGCGGCTGAAACGACCGGTTCGAGATATTCGGTGTCCCAGTCCTCGGCGGTGGCGGCGAGGACCCGGTTGTCCAGCGCCTGAACCGCCTCATCGCCGCGCACTTCGCAGCCCGCCTCGATCAGGGCAGCGATGAGACTGGCAGGGTCCGGAAATTGCGCATCGATCAGCAATGTTTCCATTGCGCCGCAGATGCCCGTGCGCCGCATCTTGGCGTTGACGACGATGGCCCGGGCCATTTCCGGTTCGGCCGCAGCGTGCACATAGGTGTGGCATATGCCGTCGAGATGGGCGAGCACGGGCACCCTGGCTTCCTCCTGCACCCGGGCGACGAGCCCCTTGCCGCCGCGCGGCACGATGATGTCGATCAGGCCGCTCGCGCGCAGCATTGCCCCGACGGCTTCACGGTCGGTGGTCGGCACGAGCTGGATCGCATCCTCAGGCAGTCCGACCTCTTTCAGCCCCGCCACAAGGCAATCATGGATCGCCCGGCTGGACTCGATCGCTTCCGAGCCGCCGCGCAGGATTGCGGCATTGCCAGCCATCAGGCACAGCGCCCCTGCATCGGCCGTCACATTGGGCCGGCTTTCATATATGATCCCGATCACGCCGAGCGGAATGCGCACCCGGCTCAGTTCCAGCCCGTTTGGCGGTGTGCTGGAGTCTATGATTTCCCCGACGGGGTCGGGAAGCGAGGCGACGGCTTCGACCGCGGCCGCGATATTCTCGATCCGCTCCGGATCGAGCTTGAGCCGGTCGAGCAGCGCCGGGCTCAGGCCGTTGGCGGCGCCGCGTGTCATATCGCTTTCATTGGCTGAAAGGATCGTATCTCGGTTCTCTCTCAGGGCACTGGCCGCATGTTGCAAAGCCGCGCTTTTCGCGGCCGTGGAGGCTTGCGAGACAATTGCCGCGGCAGCGCGGGCGCGGGCACCCATATCGGCGATCAGGGCCGTGGGGGTTGGGATGGTGCGGAGTTCGTTCATGGCGGCGGGCCATATCATGCCCGACGCCGGGCGTGAACGACTATCGACGAAACGGTATCGGCACGGCTATGTGCGGTCCGGGGGAGCAGATGATGGACAACGGTATCGAAGGGATCGGAGACGCTATCACCGGCGGGCTTGCGGCGCGGGCGGTCGAGCCGGACCATGGCGAAAGCGCTTCGGAGCCCGGCGAAACCCATTGCCTGAACTGTTCGACGGAACTGATCGGGACGCATTGTCACTATTGCGGGCAAAAAGCGCATGTTCACCGATCCATTTCGGCAATCGGCCATGATCTGATGCACGGCGTGTTGCATCTGGACGGGAAATTCTGGCGGACATTGCCCCTGCTGATCTGGCAACCGGGCCAGCTGACCCGCCGCTATATCCACGGTGAGCGTGCAAAATTCGTTTCGCCGCTCGGCATGTTCCTGTTCGGCGTGTTCCTGATGTTCGGGATTTTGACAATCTATGGCGCATCACTCTCCAATATCGAGGTTGGAAATCGCCCGGCCGTGGTGGACGTGGACGCGGCTCGCGCGCATATCAACACGCAAATGGCCGAAGTGCAGGCGGAGAGGGAGGCGGTCGATCGCAGAATTGCGATAGCCGGTAGCCAGCCTGGGCAGCAGGCGAGGCTCGCGGAACTGGAGCAGGAAGCAGCGGCCCTCGATGAGCGAATCGCGGGGATGGAGTTCGGCCAGAACTCGCTTGAATTGATTGACGGGCCGACCGGTGCGGCCAGTATCAGCGGTACAAATATTTCAACGGGCTGGGCCAGGCTCGATTACGGCATCCAGAAGATCAACGAAAATCCGGGGCTGGCGCTCTACAAATTGCAGGCCAACTTCTATAAATTTTCCTGGCTGCTGATCCCGCTTTCCGTGCCGTTTGTCTGGCTGCTGTTCTTTTATACGCGGCGCTTCAAGATGTACGATCACACCGTGTTCGTCACCTATTCGCTGGCCTTCATGTCGCTCTTCGCGATCATACTGACTGTGCTGGGTTTCGCGGGCATGGGGATACCCTGGATACCGCTTGCGGCGATCTTCATCCCCTTTATCCACATGTACAAGCAATTGCGTGGAACCTATCAAATTGGGCGGATAAGCGCCTTTTTGAGGACGGTGGTCCTGTCTTTTTTCTGTTTCACTGCTGCGTTTATCTTCTTTGTGATGCTGCTTGGCATCGGCGCGCTGGGATAGAGCGGGGCGGCTAAAGAAAAGGCCCGCCGAAGCGAGCCTTTTCCGTGTCTCTGCGATACCGGCTATGCGCCTTCGGGGGCGGCATCTCCGAAAGGCCGTTTGCGCGGCTTGGTCTTCGGAATGCTTGAGCCGCCCGTCGGGACCGTCGATGGCTTGACGGTTTCGCCGTCGGGCCGTTCGAATTTGCCCGTCTCGATCAGCTCGTCAATCTCATCGCCAGAAAGCGTTTCATATTCCAGCAGCGCATTGGCCAGCGCATGAAGCTCATCTGCGTGATCGGTCAGAACCTGCTTGGCACGCGAATAGCTGTTGTCGATGAGCAGGCGGATTTCGCTGTCGATTTTCTTGGCCGTTTCGTCCGACATGTTGACGCTTTTCGACTGGGAATAGCCGAGAAATGTCTCGCCCTGCGGTTCTTCAT
>JBPOET010000277.1:0-3447 GCA_051251675.1 Parasphingopyxis sp.
TTGCATCCCTGGCCACGCTCAAGGGCCTTGACGGTGTAGATCCGGCAAAGACGGCGGCCACCGGCTATTGCTTCGGTGGAAAATGCGTTCTCGATCTTGCGCGGTGCGGGGCAGACATTTTGGGCATCGTCAGCTTTCACGGCGTCTATGATCAGCCGCCCTTTCCCAATGTGGCGGCGATGACGGCGAAAATCCTCGTCTGTCACGGCTGGGACGATCCCCTGGCCCCGCCCGAGGCGACCATTGCTCTGGCGCAGGAATTGACCGCGGGCGGCGCCGACTGGCAGATCCACGCCTATGGCCATACCGGACACGGATTCACCGACGCCAGCGCCAATATGCCCGAACGCGGCGTCGCCTATCAGGGCGATGCCGATCGGCGTAGCTGGCAGGCGATGCGCGAATTTCTGAAAGAGATTTTCGCTTAAGCGGGAATCTCGTCGATCATGTCGAGCAGCGCCGAGAGGCAGGCGCGGCCGAGCAAGGCACATCGTTCCGGTGACCAGCCGAAATCCGCATCGGGCAGCTCATGATTGTCCTTGAAGGGCATTTCGAGCGTCATCGCGACGCAGCCATAGCGTTCGGCGACCTGATTGGTGGACATGGAGAGGTTCCCCTTGCGCGGCTTCGCTATCGGATAGCCAAGCTTGGTCTGGAAATCCGGTGACGCCTTGAGGAGCGCTGCCAGATAGGCATCGTAAAGCTTGCCCTGGCGCTCGGTCCAGCTTGGAATGCCCTCGAATCCCGCGATGAAATTGGCCGGAATGGCTTCGTCGCCATGCACGTCCATCGCGAAATCGACGCCCGTCTTGTCCATATGGTTGCGAACCCACAGCACTTCCGGGCTCTTTTCTGGTGTCGGTGCGTGCCATTCACGGTTGAGGTTTGTGCCCACCGCATTGGTGCGCAGATGTCCGCGTTTCGATCCGTCGGGGCACATATTGGGCACGATGTGGAAGGTCGCCTTTTGGCGCAGCACCCGCGCGACAGGATCGGACAGGTCGGTCAGCCGGTCCAGCATCCCTTCCATCCACCATTGGGCCATGGTTTCGCCGGGATGCTGGCGGGCATAGAGCCATACCGACAGCTCGCCCTCGCCGATCTTGAAATAATCGAGTTCCTGTCCGTCGAGCGTCTGGCCCAGCGATGCGTGGAACACGCTTTCGCGGCCCGCAATCTCGCTGACGAGATCGTGATGCTGTTCCATCGTATAGGGCGCGAAATAGGCGAACCAGACGCTGTTCGCGTCCGGCGTGTGGCGGATGGTGAGGGTGCCGTCGGTATAGCCGGTCTCGGCCAGGTTCCATTCCTCCCTGTCGGTCGAAACCCTGGCCTCGTAATCCACCCATCCCTGCGGATAGGCGCTGTCCCCCGCATTGGTGATATTGAGAACGAGATTCTTGCCCGCGCAGCCGGTTACGCGAAAATAGAACCACTGGTAGAAATCGGAATCGGTATCCTTGACGATTTCCAGTTGCGCTTCGCTGCCTGAGGTCGAGAGGATCCGGATGTTGCCGCCGTCAAAGGCGCTTGAGATGCTGATTGTCATTCGACGGTGATAGTGCGGCCCGACTCGCCTGGGAAGTCCTGAAACAGGGCGGCGGCGAGGCGTTGGACGATCTCTGTCGAGCTTTCGTCGCCGGGCTGGGTGATCCGCGTTGCCGTGCCTTCCCAGATGACTGTTCCTTCGGAGCGTCGCTTGAGCGCCACCGACAGTTCGGTGACGATCACCTCACCACCGCGCGATCCGCCGACACCGAAACTCGTTCCCAGGCCAATGCCTGTGCGGCGACCGAATGTGCCTCCGCCGATGCCGATGCTGAAAGGAGAGCGTCTGGCGACTTCCTCACGCGTACCGCGGTCGATATTGATAACCGCGATCATTTCCGCTTCTTCCAGAGCGGTCTGCGTAAAACCGAGGACTGCGAGCTGATCTGCGACAATATTCGCATATTGCCGAAATTCGAGGCTGTTTTCCTGCGCGGGATCGGCCGGCTCCATATTGATGGCCTGAGCCGGGATGGTCTGACCAAGATGGAAGCGCGTGACTTCGGTGCCGCGCTGGTTTGGTGTTGTGCAAGCCGCAATCAGGGCAAGCGCCGCCAGGGCAGAACTGCGTGTAAGCATCTTTTTCATAAAGGCTCTCCATATCGCGACCCTCCGCGCTATAGGACAAACAACGATTGTGACACGAAAAGGCTGCATAGGGGAGTCAGGAATGACAGATAAACCGGCAATTCTGGTAACCGGAGGTGCGGGATATATCGGCAGCCATGCGGTTTTGGCCCTGCTCGATGCGGGCTGGCCCGTGGTGGTGATCGACAATCTGGTCACAGGTTTTCGTTGGGCGGTTCCCGAGGGCGCGACCTTTGTGGAAGGGGATATCGCCGATGTCGAGCTTGTGGGCAGCATCATAACCGATCACTCTATCCGTGCGATCATGCATTTTGCCGGATCCGTGGTTGTGCCCGAATCGGTCGAAAATCCGCTGAAATATTATGACAACAACACGGCCAGGAGTCGCACCCTGATAGAAACGGCCGTTGCGCAGGGCGTGCCGCACTTCATCTTTTCCTCGACCGCTGCGACCTATGGCATTCCCGAAACGAGTCCGGTTACCGAATCCATGCCGACCGATCCGATCAACCCCTATGGCCGGTCGAAGCTGATGACCGAATGGATGCTGCGCGATACGGCCGCTGCGCATCCGATCAATTATTGCGCGCTGCGCTATTTCAATGTGGCCGGCGCGGATCCCGAGGGCCGTTCCGGCCAGTCGACAGTCGGCGCAACCCATCTGATCAAGGTCGCCGTGGAAGCGGCGCTCGGCAAGCGTGACGGGGTGGCGGTTTTCGGCACCGACTATGACACACCCGATGGCACCGGCGTACGCGACTATATCCATGTAACCGACCTTGCCGCCGCGCATCTCGACGCCCTCGAAAAACTGATCGCCGAGCCCGGGAATAGCCATATTCTCAATTGCGGCTATGGCACGGGATTCTCGGTGCTCGATGTGCTGGACAGCGTCGACCGGGTGGCGGGTGTGACCATCGAACGGTCTCTCGAGCCGCGCCGTGCGGGCGATCCCGATGCTTTGATAGCCGACAACAGCGCGATTCTGGCAACCTTACCCTGGCGGCCGCGCCATGCCGATCTCGACGGCATCGTTGCCGATGCGCTGGCCTGGGAAAAGAAGCTTGGCGAGCGCGGCTAGCGGGCCGGCCTTACCGTAGTGACGGCCAGCCCGTCGCTGTCTTCGCCGGCATCGTAACGCCGTGAAACGTCGCCATGGACCATATTGACCGCGGCGATCTGGTTGCGGCCGGTTTCCGCTACATAGAGGGTCTCGCCATCGTCCGAGAAGAGGATGGTGACTTGCGCCGCTTCAGCGCTTCCCGATACGGTGATGGTGCGGCTGACTGTCCGGCTGGCGGCATCGATGAG
>JBPOET010000278.1:0-3444 GCA_051251675.1 Parasphingopyxis sp.
CAATCCCTTTGTCCGCGTTGACGCTGCAAATTCCGAAGTGATCCTGAGTGGCAGCGAATTCGAAACCGAGACGCTCGAATTTGAAGGGCCGCTGTTCCTTTCCAATGGCGGGCGCCTCGTGATCGGCGGTCGGTTCGTCAAGGCACCTGCCGGATCGCTGCTGGCCGACCGTGTGATATTCGAAGGCACAGGGAGTAGCATCCGGTTCAATCATACCGATAGTGATTTCCTGTTCCCGATGGCGATCAGTGGCGATGGCGCGTTAGAGGTGGAGGGCGGTACGACGCGCCTGACCGGCAATAGCAGTTTTACCGGCCCGACGACCGTTACCGACGCGCGGCTCATCGTCGACGGGCGGCTCGGCGCGACGACCGTGACGGTTGACGGATTCAGCCTGCTCGGCGGTTCAGGCAGGATCGGTGGTCCCGTTTCATTGAGCCGGGGTGCGGTGCTGTCTCCCGGCGGCCTGCTTGGCAGCGAGCGGGGCGAGAGCCTGATAGGTACGCTGTCGACTGGCAGCCTAGAGCTGGACTCATCGTCGGTTCTCCAGATTGATGTAAACGACCAGGGTCAGGGAGACCGGATCAATGTCACCGGGACGGTCGATCTTGGCGGTGCGACGTTGAGCGTCAGCGAACTTTCCGGCGATTTCAGCGGCTCAAACCCGTTCGTCTATACGATCATTGGTAATGACGGGTCTGATGCGATTACCGGCACGTTCGGGAGCATACTCAATCGGCTAGCCTTCCTCACCCCGTCGGTCAATTATGCTGGCGGCGACGGTAACGACGCGATCTTGAGCCTCTCGCCGAACAATTCCATTGGCGGCAGCGGCTGCTTTATCGACGGCAACACGATGATCTGCGAAGGCTCGTTGCCAGGCGGCGTTGCGGTGGACGATAGCGACGGCGTCGACCGGCTCGTGGTGCGCGATCTAACTGAGCAAATCACACCGCCGAGCGGGACGAACGGACTGTCCTTCATGCGCGCGGCAAGCCCGGTCGTCATCGTCACCGAACCGGATAGTTTCGGGATTTCTGCAATGGGCGAAGCGTCTGCGATCTATGCGGAGACGCGCGCCAGCACCGTGATTATCGACAACAGGATGGCGCTTTCCGCGACAGCGCCGACCGGCTATAATGTTTCCGGCATCCGCGTTCTGAATCTCGAAAGCACGGCGCCGTTTCGGGATCGCAACCCCGCCAGCGTCGAGATCACCAATTCCGCGCCGATCACGGTCGTCGCTGGCCAGGGCAGCGGCTTCAATTGCAATGTCGTCGCCAGCGGCATCCAGTCCCGGATGTACGCCGAAGGCACGACGCGCATCACGAACACGGGCGATATCACCATCAGCGAGACAGACGATGTGGCGACCGTCACCAATTCCGCGGCGATCTTCGCGCAGAGCTTCGCGTCCGACAATGCGACCCATATCGTCAATGAAGGCGCGCTGACCCTCGATGGCCGCCATCTGGCCGGGATCGACATCCTCGGCATGGACGTCCAGTCGCGCGGCGGTTCGAACATTATCACGCTCGTCAACCGCGGCGCGATCACCGGCTTCGGATCGATCGGCATCGACGTGTCGGGCACCGCGATCGAGAATTTCGTGACGAGCAATGTGCGGATCGAGAACTACGCGCCGATCACCTTGACACTGGGCGATTCCGGCGGACGCAGCGGCGGCATCAGTCTCAACGACAATGCCGGCGGCGAATATGTACTCATCAATGAAGCCGATATCCGCATCACTGACGGCACAGGGACCGTCAGCGATACCGATTTCACCGGCGCCGGCGGTTCCGGCATCTGGGTGAGCGTCGGCGACACCTTCAGCCGGGTGGTCGGCAATAGCGAGATCGCCAGCGTCCTGACGCTCGATAATAGCGGATCGATCTATGCCGAGGGCGATGGCGGCATCCGCGTCCAGGCGCGGGTGTTCGACATTGCCAACAGTGGCGACATCGAAACGCGCGGCCTCTTCGCCGACGGGCTGTACGCCTTTCAGGGCGCGCTCGAGCTCTTCGGCAACGAGTTCGGCGGCGATATCGACCTTGATGCAAGCCTCGAAAACAGCGGCGACATCACCGTGTCGGGCGATTTCGCTACGGCGCTCGGTGTTGAGTTTACCGGCAATGGCGATCTCGATAACAGCGGTGCGTTGACGGCTAATGGCGATGGCGCCGCCGGGCTCTTCCTGGCCAGCTTCACCGATGCCTTCGCGTTCAACACCGGCACGATCACAGCGACCGGCGACGATGCCTTCGCCGTCCTCATCGCAGACTTTACGGTCGACCCGGAAACCTACGACGTGGTCTCGCCGAACTATAATGCCGAACGCGATCTCGGCACGGCCATCACATTCTTCACGGACGCCGATATCACCGCGAGCGGCGTAAATTCGGACGGGATAAGGGCCGAGCTCGGGACGCGCATCTTCGGCACGCCCGAAGACGGCTTCTTCGACAATTTTGCGGCCAGCGCGACGATCTTCGTCGGCGAGGGCGTCACGGTTTCCGGCGGCAGCGGCACTGGCGCGGGCGTCCGCTTTGATGGGCCGGGTAGCGGTATCCTCTTTAATGAAGGTACAGTAACGGCGCTCTCCGGTGCCGCCGTGATCGGCGGCGTGGGCGACGACACGGTTGAGAATCTGGGCACTATCGAGGGCAGCGTTGCGCTTGGCGAAGGCGCCGATACCGTCATTCTCGAACCGTCGGGCGTCTTCACAGCATCTGTTGACGGCGAGGATGGCATCGACACATTC
Source organism: Parasphingopyxis sp. (assembly GCA_051251675.1). Classification (GTDB taxonomy): domain Bacteria; phylum Pseudomonadota; class Alphaproteobacteria; order Sphingomonadales; family Sphingomonadaceae; genus Parasphingopyxis. Next base: position 2,765 of record JBPOET010000278.1, read on the forward strand.
GCGCTTGGCGGCGGTGACGGCACGACCGGCATTTTTACCGGCGACGATATCACGCTCCTGGGCTTCGAGAATTTCGAGAAGCGCGGGTCGGGTTTCTGGGCGCTTGTAGGCGCGCCAGCGGGCGACTTTCCTGTAAACGGGGCTGTTGCCGGCGGTGTTTTGCAGGTCGACGGCAGCTATGGCGATCTGGATGTCGTCGTTCAGGAAGGCGCTGTGCTTGGCGGATCGGGCACTGTTGGCAATGTGATGCTGATCGGGGGTACGCTGGCGCCTGGGACCGATGTCAACGCACCGACGCGGATCGCAGCGCGGGCCGCTGTTGCAGCTTCGGAAGCTACGGCACCAATTGCTGTGTCTTCTGCTTCCGGCGACGCGTCTTCGCCGACAGGCGCCGATACGGCTCCCGAAGTCGTAGCGCCGGCAGCGCTGCCGGTGCTTGCGATACGCGCGGATAGCGGTCGCGGTGCAATGATTGCCGAAGAGATCCCACACGGCGGCTTTGCCGGGCTAATCGTCGAGAATGAGCCGCAATTGGGCGATATGATCATTGATTATGAGCGGCATGGCGTTGAGCTAACCGAGGAAGCGCCGCATGTGACCGTGCCGGACTTTGCCGAGAACACACCCTTCGCCGGGGGGATTGGCACGCTGACGATCAACGGCGATCTCAGCATGGACGC
>JBPOET010000279.1:0-3437 GCA_051251675.1 Parasphingopyxis sp.
CGCAGGAGGCGGCGGCGCCGGTGGCCGCGGCGCGACCGTTGGGCGCGCGATCACAACCGGAGGCGGCGGCGTAACGACAACCGGCGGCGGCGGAATCGGAACATCCGGCGGCGGCGGCGGCAACTCTTCCTCTGGGGGTGGCGGTTCATCCTCGACGTCAAACACGGTAAGATCTTCTTGCACCGCTTGCGCAACCCTTACGGCCAAACCCGAAACTAGCGCATAAGCAAGAAGCACATGAAGGATCGCAACTGCGACAATCGCCGACAGTTTACGCGAGCTCATCTTCTGGTCAGCATAAGCCATTAAACAAAGAAACTCCCTCCAAAGCCCAACGTCCATAAAGCGCCAGTTCATCTGGCTTCATAAAAAAGGACAGTCAACCGACGCGTAGGCAAGGCAACCCGTCTGGTCGTCGATTCCCTACCGTCGACAATCACGTTACGCAACAGTTACCCGCTTGACCAGATACGATACAAGGCGATTGCCTTGGTTCACTGGCCCGATGGAGAAGATTCATGATCCGATTCGCCCATATTCTGATGACTGTTGGCCTACTCGCATTGGCTATCGATAGCGCTGAATCTCAAGAGTTTACGGCAGAGACGGACCTGACCTATGCCGATATGGCCGACCTTGCGCTGAGTGCGCCAGTGGTGGCGATTGCGCGGATCGACAGAGCCCGACGGCTCGATGAAGAAAGAGCCGTAGGCGTGGCTGCCAACCATGTCCGTTTTTATGTCGAAGCCGAATTAGCAACCCTGATTCGCAGCGCCGAGGGCGTCCCTGCCCGTGTCAGTTATCTCGTCGACGTGCCTCGCGATTCCGATGGCAGGCGCCCGCGCATTCGCGACCGGCAGGTCATCCTGCTCGCGGCCTCCGTTCCCGGACGCCGTGGTGAACTGCAGTTGATCGCCCCCGATGCGCAAATCGACTGGAGCCAGCACCGCGAACAGGTTATCCGCGCAATCCTCTCGGAAGCCGCATCGGATGACGCGCCGGGCACAGTCACTGGCGTCGGCAGCACCTTCAGCGTACCGGGAACCCTTCCCGGCGAAAGCGAAACGCAGATATTTCTCGCGACCAGCGACGGCCGCCCGGTTTCCCTGAGCATCCTGCGCCGACCGAATCAGGAGCCGCGATGGTCGGTTTCGCTCGGCGAAATCGTCGAACGCGCCTCGCCGCCGCCGCAGCGCAACACGATTTTATGGTACCGGCTGGCCTGCTTCCTGCCGGACAGTCTTCCCGAAGCGAGCCTGGAGGCTATGGACAACCGGCAGGTTTCCGTTGCTCGCGCCGATTATCGGCTGGTTCGCGCAGAGCTGGGCATTTGTCGGCGCAATCGCGGCTAGCGAGAGCGGTTAAATGTCCGGGGCGAGATTGGGAAAATCGCGTCCGAACGCCTCCATATGGGCACCGCCATCGACGAATATGGTCTGCCCCGTCACGGCCTCGGCCTGGGCAAGCCAGGCGACGGCATCGGCAACCTGAGCGGGCGCGGGCAGCGTCTTGAGCGGCATCAACGCCGCGGCGTTTTCCATCATGGCGTCGTCATAGGCATCGGTTGGGATCGTAAGGCCCGGCGCCACCGCATTGACGCGGATTGCCGGCGCCAGCTCGCCGGCCAATATGCGCGTGAGGCCCGCCAGTCCCAGCTTGGACAGCGTGTAGGAAAACTGGTCTCCATGGGGATTCGCAATCCTCTGATCGAGGATATTCACGATTCCGGCATTTCCCTTGCGCTTGAGCGCGGCAAAGGCCTTCGCGAGAATGGCTGGCGCTGCGCAGTTAACGGCATAGTGCGAGAGCAACCCGTCCATATCGGCGGTCTCCGGGCGATCATCACCGAATTGCGCGGCGCTGTTCACCAGCAAGTCGGGCGCGGAACCGAAGCGATCGGCAATTGCCGGGACCAGATGCTCGACCTGCACGGGATCTGACAGATCGGCCACGATCCCCTGCCACTGCACTCCGGCTTGCTCGATGGCCGCGAGCAAAGCCGGCTCGGGTTCGATATCTTCCGACGCATGCAGGGCCAGCGCGTAACCCTCGGTCGCCAGCCGCCCGGCAATGACCGCGCCAAGACGGCGACAGCCGCCCGTGACGATAGCCACCCTCATTGTTTGTTTCGCACCATGGTTATACCTATCTGCTCCCCATTTTCGGAGATGGCGAGCTTCACGATTTCGACGGCGACGCGCAAGATCCGCTGATCCTGCAGAAAAATGGTATCGGCGATGTGGTCCGCGACGGCCTCGATCAGGGTGAAATGCCGATCCTTCGGCAGAGCGTCCGTCATCGCATGTTTGAGGTCCATATAATTTTTGGAGCGCGACAGCGGAGTATCGGGATCAAATCGGTCTCCGGCGGCCATATCCGCCACAACCGATATGCGCAGCGGCTGCGGCAACTTGGTTTCTTCCGAATAGATTCCGGTTAAAATCATGACTTCGACATCGCGGACTTCGAGCCGCAACATGTCAGTCCCCAGCTCGGTCAATTGGCTTGCCATGGATGATTCGCGCTTTCCTTTTGCCTGCAAACCGCTAATCGCCACGGCGCTCAAGGTAAATGGCCAGTTACACGGCGAAACTCGGACCAGCGAAAACCCATGATCGATCTCCAACCCCTTTCGGCCATATCGCCAGCCGCGCTCGAAGCCCTTCTGGATCTGGCGTTCGGGACGGACCGACACAGCCGCACAGCCTATGCCGTGCGCGATGGAACGGAGCCGCTTGATGAGCTGTCTTTCGTCGCACTGCTTGATGGCAAGCTCGCAGGATCGCTCCAGTCTTGGCCGGTTTCGCTGAGTCGGCCCGATTCTGACAGCCTCCCCCTTGCCATGGTTGGCCCGGTCGCTGTTCACCCCGATCACCAGAATCAGGGCATCGGCAAACATATGACGGGCATAGTCGCGGAGCGACTGGATCTTGCTGGGCGATCGGCGATGATGATTGGCGATCCGGAATATTATTCGCCTTTCGGCTTTCGCTCGGGTCCTGCCAGGGGCTGGACCTTGCCGGGGCCCGTAGAGCCGGACCGCATATTGTTACGCCCCGCTTCCGGTAGCGACTGGCCCCGCGATGGTTTTCTGGCCCCGGACCTTTTGCGCTCCAGCGAGCGAATGCCTAACTAGGATCCATGCCGTCATCCGACCCTCCCGCCGATCTCGCTTCGCTGTCGCTGGATGCCATAACCAGGCTGGCGCAGGATAAGAGCCTTCCACCGGTCGAGACGTGGCATCCGGAGCGCGAGGGCCGGGTCGACATCCGGATTGCCCGCGATGGCAGCTGGTATCATGAGGGCGCCGCGATCAGACGCCCCGCGCTCGTCCGACTTTTCTCGACGATCCTGCGCCGCGAACCCGATGGCAGTTACGTCCTCGTAACCCCTGCCGAAAAGCTTGCGATCGAGGTCGAGGACGCGCCCTTTCTGGC
>JBPOET010000028.1:0-10689 GCA_051251675.1 Parasphingopyxis sp.
GTTCTGGTCGAGGCGATCATTGTCGAGATTTCGGATGCCGCGGCGCGCGAACTCGGCGTGCAGTTCCTGTTCGGCGGCGAGGATGCGCCTTTCGGCGTCACCAACTATTCGAACGTTTCGCCCCGCATTCTGGATGTTGCCGGCGGCGTGCTGGCCGACGATCTCGACCAGACGACCACGGTGATCAACGGCGATGTGGTGACGACCAGCAACAATTCCTCGGTCGGCGATCTGCTGCGCGAGAATGCGGCGCGTTCCATCCTCGGCGCGCGGGGCGGGTTTCTCGGCTTTGCCTCGCAGCTGGGTTCGGACTTCATCTTCGGCGCGATCCTGAACGCCGTGCAGGAAGATACCGATTCCAATATCCTCTCCACCCCCTCGATCACGACGCTGGACAATCAGGAGGCGAGCATCCTGGTGGGGCAGGAAATTCCGATCTCGACCGGCGAGGCGCTGTCGAACAATTTCGACAATGCCTTCCGTACGATCCAGCGCGAAAATGTCGGCATAGAGCTGGAAGTCAGGCCGCAGATCAATGCCGGCGGGGCGATCCGCCTCGATATCCGGCAGGAAGTCAGCTCGATCGCCGGGCCGGTTTCGGAGGATTTCAACGAGCTCATCATCAACAAGCGCGAGATCGAGACGACGGTTACCGTCAATGATGGCGAGATCATCGCGCTGGGAGGGCTACTCGACGACAATGAACGCCGGACGATCCAGCGGATCCCGATTCTCGGCGATATCCCGATCATAGGCGAGCTGTTCCGCTCGCGGGCGCGCACCCGGACCAAGACCAACCTGATGGTCTTTATCCGGCCCACGATCCTGAGCAGCGCCGAAGACCGGCGCGAAGTGATGGAACGGCGCTATGGCTATATCCGCGCGCGGCAGTTTCTTGCCGATCCCGATCGCGAACCCGGCATCGACACGCTGGTCCGCCAGTATCTCGGTGTAGCGCCTCCCGGTCGCCCTCCGTCCAATCCGCCTGCCGTCAATCCGGACATTATCGTGCCCGAGGTCAGCACGAGCAGCTCCACCATCAGGCCCGTGCAGGTTCCAGCTGCCGAGGAGCCGCAATAATGGCCAGCATTCGGCGTGGCGACGAAGTGCCGCCGGACGATCTGGCGGGTGCGCCGGCCGTGACGCTGGACGAGGGCTCCGACCCGGTGCCGATGCAGGAAATGGCCGCCAACATCCCCTATGGCTTCGCCCGCAAGTTCGGCGTCGTCCTGCTCGAACAGGCGGCGGAAGCCCCCCGCTTCAGGGTGGCGCTGCGCGAAGGCGACGATCCGCAGGCCCTGCTCGAGGTCCGCCGCTTTCTGAGCCGGCCCTTCGATGTCGAGCTGGTGCCGCCGGAACGCTTCGATACGATCCTGTCCGAACGCTATGCGGTCGACGGACAGGCAGCAGCGGATGCGGCGAGCGGGATCGGTGATCTCGACATGCTCGCCAGCGATATCCCGACGGCAGAAGATCTGCTCGACAGCGCCGATGATGCGCCGGCGATCCGCCTGATCAACGGCATCATCGCCGATGCCGCGCGGCAGGGCGTGTCCGATATCCATATCGAGCCCTATGATACCGGGCTTGTCATTCGCATGCGGATGGACGGGGTGTTGCGCGAAACGTTGCGCATGCCGCCCCATGCCGCCTCGACCATCGTCAGCCGGATCAAGGTGATGGCGCGGCTCGATATCGCCGAACGCCGCATACCGCAGGATGGCCGCATTGCGTTAACGCTTGGCGGCAAGCTGCTCGACGTGCGTGTCTCGACCCTGCCCAGCCGGGCCGGGGAGCGGGTGGTGCTGCGCATTCTCGACAAGGACAATGCCGGCATCGATCTCGAACAGCTCGGCATGCCCGAGCGCGTCGATACCGTGTTCCGCCAGGCGCTGGCGGAGCCCAATGGCATCATTCTCGTCACCGGGCCGACGGGTTCGGGCAAGACGACTTCGCTCTATGGCGGCCTGCGCCTCCTCAACGATGGGTCGCGCAATATCCTGACCGTCGAAGACCCGGTCGAATATGCGATCGAGGGCGTCGGCCAGACCCAGGTCAATCCGAAGGTGGGCCTCGATTTCGCGACCGGGCTGCGGGCGATCCTGCGGCAGGACCCCGATGTCGTGATGGTCGGCGAGATTCGCGACCGCGAAACGGCGGAGATTGCGGTACAGGCCTCGCTCACAGGGCATCTCGTGCTTTCCACGGTCCACACCAACGATGCGGTCGGCGCGATCACCCGGATGCGCGATATGCGGATCGAACCCTTTCTTCTGGCCTCGACCCTGCGCGCCGTCGTTGCCCAGCGTCTTGTCCGCAAGCTGTGCACCAATTGCCGGGAACAGGTGCAGTCCTCCAACGCCGTGGCGGCCCTGCTCGGCTTCGATGCGGGTACGCCGATATTCGAGGCGCGCGGTTGCGATGAATGCAACCAGACCGGCTATAAGGGCCGGACCGGGGTATTCGAGATCATCCGGATCGACGACGATATCCGGCGGATGATCAACGCAGGCGGCGATGAATCGCAAATAGCACGACATGCCTATCTGCACGCACCCAATCTGGGCTCCGCCGCGCGCGCGCTGGTGCGCGACGGTGTGACGACCGCCGAAGAGGCCGTGCGGATTTCGCGCCTCGAGGAGCCTGAGCCTGTCGATGCCTAGTTTCGATTATCTTGCCCTCGACACGGCGGGCCGCGAAAAGCGCGGGACAGTCGATGGCGAGACGCTGGAGGCTGCACGGGCCCGGCTCGACGCGCGGCGCCTCTATGTCGTGCGGATTGCGCCGGGCGCAGGCGGTCCGGCCAGGGCTGCGGCCAATGACTCCGAACCGCTGCTGCGCCGGTCGATCACGCTCAATCCCAACCTGTCCAGAAAAGAGCTGACACTCTTCACCCGCCAGCTTTCGACGCTGGCCGATGTCAGCCCGCTCGAAGAGGCGCTGAGGACGATCGCCCTGCAGGCGGAAAAGCCCCGGGTCCGCCGCGTCCTTGAAAATGTGCATGCGGGCGTTGTCGAGGGGCAGCGCCTGGCCCGGGCCATGGAGCGCGAGAAAAAGAGCTTCCCGCCGCTCTACCGCGCCATGATATCGGCCGGTGAGGGATCGGGCGCGCTGCCTAACATCCTGGCCCGGCTTGCCGATCTGCAGGAGCGCCAGGCGGAAGTACGCGGCAAGGTGCTGACCGCGCTGGCCTATCCGATCATGCTCACCATTGTCGCCATCGCCGTCGTCTTTGCGCTGATGATTTTCGTCGTGCCCCAGGTCGTCGAGCAGTTCGACAGTGTTGGGCAGGAATTGCCGCTGTTGACGCGGATCGTAATCGGGATGTCGAGCTTTCTGTCCAACTGGTGGTGGGCGGTGCTGCTGGCAATCGGGCTGTTCGGCATCGGCCTGTGGCGAGCCCTTCAAAATCCGGATTTCCGGTTGCGGTTCGATCGGCGGGTGCTTCGCCTGCCCATCGTCGGCCAGCTGGCTCGCGATCTTCATGCCGCGCGGATGGCGCGGACGCTTTCGACGATGATCGGCAGCCGGCTGCCCGTTCTCGAAGGGCTGACCCTGACGGCGAAAACGGTGCGCAACGCGGCGCAGCGCCAGGCATCGGAGGAAGTTGCCGAAGCCGTCCGCCAGGGCGGCAGTCTCTCCGCCGCCTTGCGCAAGGCCGATATTTTCCCGCCGCTGCTCGTCTATATGGCGTCGAGCGGCGAGGCATCGGGGCAGCTCGATATCATGCTCGAACGGGCCGCCGACTATCTGGAACGCGAATTCGATACCTTCACCTCCGCCATGCTCTCGCTGCTCGAACCGGCGATCATCATCGTCATGGGCGTCGTCGTCACACTGATCGTGCTGGCCATCCTCCTGCCCATTCTCCAGCTCAACACATTAGCCGTTTGATAGGGTTTCCATATGTCGCTTGTTTCATTTCTCCGCCGCCAGCTCGCCGATGACGCGAAAAAGGAAAACGGGTTCACGCTGACCGAGCTCATGGTCGTGCTCGTGATCCTGGGGCTGTTGTCGACAGTCGTCATCCTCAACGTCATGCCGCTTCTCGGCCAGGCCAATTCGACCAAGGTGACCGCCGATATCGATACATTGGGCTCGGCGCTCGATCAGTACCGGCTCGACAATATGGCCTATCCCCGCACCGAGCAGGGGCTGGCCGCCCTGACGACGCCGCCTTCCGATCTTGCCCAGCCGCAGCGCTATCGCCAGGGCGGCTATATCCGCCGCCTGCCGGACGATCCCTGGGGCAATCCCTATCAGTACACGATGCCTGGCACGCAGAGCGGCGGGCCCTATGACATCTTCACCTATGGCGCGGACGGCCAGCCGGGCGGCGAGGGCGAAAATGCAGATATCGGCAACTGGTAGTGAAATGAAAGTTCCGCTTACCCTGAGCTTGTCGAAGGGTCGTTCTTCTTTCTTGGCCCATAGAGAGAGAAGGGCAGGGGTTGGCCTTCGGCTGCCTTCGGCCCGACAAGCTCAGCCCAAACGGAGTTTTTCCATTTCCGAGCAGGGCTTTACGCTGACCGAACTGATGGTCGTGCTGGTGATATTGGGGGCGCTGTCGGCCGCCATCGTCTTCGTCATGCCCGATCCGCGCGGACGCCTGATCGGCGAAGGCGAGGCGTTTGCGGCCCGCGCCCATGCGGCGCAGGAAGCGGCAATCGTCGAGATGCAGGATACGGCGCTTTGGGTATCGGCAGGCGGTTATGGATTTGAACGGTATGACGGCGAGGACTGGAGGGCGATGGTGATCCCGCCCTTTCAGGACCAGCAATGGTCTGACGATACTGCCGTTTCCGTTGCCCAAGAGGATGGGGAACGCACGCGGATCGTTTTCGACGCAACGGGCTTGAACGGCCCACTTGATGTTACACTGGGCCGCGGTGAGAACAGCGTGAGCATCGCGATCCGCGCGGACGGGACGATCAATGTTGCGGGCTAGTCGGCCATCCAATGAGGCAGGCTTCACCCTGCTCGAAATGCTCGTGGCGCTGGCCGTGTTCAGCATTGCGGCCCTGGCTTTGCTGAACTTGGAAACGGTGACGGTGACGAACACCAATCATATTGCGGACCGGACATTCGGCCAGATTGTCGCGCACAATATCGCGGTGGAAACGCTGACCGATCCCGCGCCGCCCTCCATTGGCACGGCTTCGGGCGAGGAGGCCAATGGCGGGCGCAACTGGCAATGGACGCGCGTGACGGGGGCATCGCCCGAGGAACGGATCCTTCAGATCGAGATAGCGGTGACCGACGAAGCGGGCGCGCATGCTGCCGATCTCACCATTTTCCGGTTTGCCGCGCAATGAGCCGGTCGGCCGTCTCCCGCGCGGGCTTCACGCTTGTCGAACTGATGGTGGCGCTGTTCATTTTCGGCATAGTGTCGGCCGCCGGGGTGGCGCTGCTGGGTTTCAGCGTGGATTCGCAAGCGGCATCGCGCGAAGCGCTGGCCGATATGAGCGCCATCCGGCGCATGAACGCGTCGCTGACCAATGATCTTGGCCAGATTGCCCCGCGCCCTGCGCGCGACCAGGCCGGCGCGCGGCAAAACGCCTTTTACGGTGGCGGCGGCACCGATGGCGACCTTCTCATCAGCTTTGTGCGCCGCGGATGGACCAACCATGACGGGGAACCGCGGGCCTCGCTCCAGAAGGTCGATTACCGGCTGGTGGACGGGGTGCTCGAACGGCGTGCCTATCCCCATGTCGACGGCGCTGCGCCGCTGCCTGCGGCGCGGCTTGTGTCGGGCATCGAGAGTATTGCCCTGCGCTATCGCAGCGACGGGGAATGGCGGGATCGCTGGGACCCGACCCTGGCCAGCGCGCTGCCCGACGCCGTTGAACTGATTGTCGAAATCGAAGGGCTGGGGCCGGTCCGCCAGCTGTTCCAGACGGGGGCGGGCGTATGAGCGGGCGCACCCCGAAATCGCTTACCCTGAGCCTGTCCAAGGGTCGTACTTTCTTTTCTGCGATTGCAAAGAAAGGAAGGGCAGGGGTCGGCCTTCGACCGCCTTCGGCCCGACACGCTCAGCCGGAGCGGATGGAGGAGTTTGAGCCGTCACCATCCGAAGAGGGTGCGGCCCTGCTTGCCGTATTGCTGCTGGTTGCGATCATGGCGGCGCTCGCCGCTGCTTCGCTTGAACGCTTGCAACTGGCCACCCGGCTTGCCGGGAATATCGCCGCGCTGGACCAGTCGCGCGCTTTTGCAACCGGAGCGGAATCGCTGGCGGTGCTCAGGGTCAACGATCTGCTCGCGCGCGACCGCGGCAAGACGACGCTCGCCGGCGACTGGCTCGGCCGGGAAACGGCGCTTCCCCTGCCGGACGGCGGCGTGGCGCTGGCGCGGTTATGGGACGGCGGCAACTGTTTCAATCTCAATAGTGTGGCGCGCGGCGACGATCCGGCTGCGCTGACCACGGATCAGGTCGGCGTCATCCAGTTTTCGGCGCTGATGACGGCGCTCAGGATTCCGCGCGGCGATGCGGACAGGATCGCCTGGTCGCTGGCAGACTGGATCGATGCGGATTCCGTTCCGGCGCGTCAGGGCCATGAGGATCGCAGTTACGGCCAGTCCGATACCGCCTATCGCACGGGGAACACGATGCTTGCCGAAGTGAGCGAGCTGCGCGCGGTTGCGGGCGTCACCCCCGCCTATTATGAGCGGATGCGTCCCTGGCTCTGTGCGCTGCCGACCACCGAATTGTCGCCGATCAATGTGAACACCCTGCTTCCTGAACAGGCCCCGCTTATCGCCATGCTCCTGCCCAACCGTCTCGATGCCAATGGCGCCAGCCAGGCGATTGCCGCGCGCCCCGAGGGCGGCTGGAATTCGATTGCCGATTTCTGGAGTCAGCCGGTGCTCGCCAATCAGGAACCGATGAGCGAAGTGATCGGCCAGCCGCAGATCCGCACCCGCTATTTCCGGCTGGAACTCGATGTGCGGCTTGGCGAGGTCGCGATGCAGCAGTCCGCGCTGATCGATGCGAGCGTCGCACCGGCGCGCATTGTTTCGCGCCGCTGGGGACGCGACGAATGAGCGAGGGACGTTTTCTCCTGCTTTTCCTCGGCGAGGAACCGGGCTGGATGCGGCTTGCAGGTGGGCGTTGCGTTGCCCGCAAGCCCGGCTTCGATATGCTGGCCGTCGATCCCGAAGCGGATGAACCGGAAACGGCGATCCTTGTCGTGCCCGGCAGCGATGTCGCGTTGCACTGGTCGGATATTCCGGCGGGGCTCGCTCCGGCGCAAATCATGGCCGCAGCCCGGATCATGGCGGGCGAGGTGAGCGCCGAGCCTCTTGAAGCGACGCATATTGCTGTTGGGCGGGCCGATGAGGAAGGCCATCGCTGGCTTGCCGTCACGGCCCGGGCGAAGATGGACGGCTGGCTCGGCGAAGCGGCCGCACTCGGGATCGATCCTGACGGCGTCGTCCCCGAACCGTTGCTTATCGCGCCGCCCGAAACGGGGCTGCGTATTTTCGACAGGGCGGGGCTCCGGTCGGTGCGCGGGCAGACCCGCGCCTTTGGCGCCGAGCCGGAAATCGTCACGCTGCTGGTTGGTGACGAACCGTGCGAAACGCTGAGCAGCGAGGATTTCGAAGGCGAAGTCGGCACAATGCTGGCGGATACCCCGCTCAATCTGAGGCAGGGCGATTATGCCAAGCGCCGCCGATGGAAGCTCGACAGGGCCTATGTCCGCCGGATTGCGCTGCTTGCGGCGGCGATCCTGCTCGTCACCCTGCTGATCCAGCTGACGATGATTGCGCGCTACAGCTTCGCCGCCGACGCATTGGAACGCGAAGCGATGGAGCGGGCGCGCGATGCGATCCCGGGCACTGCCCAGATCGTCGATCCCGAAGCCCAGCTGCGTGCGCGGCTTGCCGAACTGGGCGGAGGGGCGGGCTATGGCGAACAGGCCAGCGCCGCCTTTGCCGCGATCCGGGATACCGCCGGGGTCGAGCTGCAGGCGATGATCTACGATGCCGATAACAATCTGCAGCTGACCGCCGCCGCACCGGGACAGGCCGAGCTTGAAGCGCTGCAACAGCGCATGATGGCGGCGGGGCTGACGGTCACGCCCGGCGCCGTGCGCGACGCCGGCGGCCTGCAGATCGGCGAATTTACGGTGAGGGCGCCATGATCGATCGCTTCGGCAGATGGTGGGAAACCCGCACGGCGCGCGAGCGCTGGCTGTTCGGCGTCGCAGGCGGGCTGGCCATATTGGTGCTGGCCTGGGTCCTGATCGTCCGCCCGATCGACCTTTTGCGCGAATCCGCCAAGGCCCGGCATGACCATGCGGTTATCGCGCTCGGCCGGGTCGAGGCACGGCTTGCCGAGATCGAGGATTTTGCCGCCAATCCAGCCGCTACTGTCGAGGGACGGATCGGCGATGTCGTGATGGCGGAAGCGGCGCGCGTCGGTTTCAACACCGCGCAGACCGAGCCGGCCGGAACGGACGGGGTACGCGTTATCATCGGCGCGGTGCGTCCCCAGACCTTCTTCGCCTGGGTTGCAGATCTCGAAAACCGGTTCGGTCTCGATGTCGATGCGCTCACCGCCCGGCCCAATGCGGACGAGACGCTGTCCGTGGATATCACATTCCGCAGGGGGCAGGGCTGATGCGGATTGCCTTGCCTATGGGCCGCGCGGTGCTTTTCGTCTGTATATTCCTGCTCGCGATGCTGGCGCTCATCCCGATGCAGCATGGCCTTGGCTGGCTGGGCATGGATGAACGCGGCATAGCGGCGCGCGAAACCAGGGGTAGCATCTGGAATGGCCGGCTTGTCGAAGCGCAGTTTGGCGATGCGGCGGTGGGTGACGTCGATGCCGGGCTGGGCTTTTTGCCGTTGCTGGTCGGCAGAGCTCGCGTAGCGATGGCGCGCAGCGGCAGCGATGCCGGAGCCGTTGGCGATTTTCGCGGTGCGATCAGCGTTTCGGGCGGTGAGTTCGGGCTGGATGACATGCAGGCTTCCCTGCCGGCCGCGCTGTCGTTTGCGCCGCTGCCCGTGGCGGGGGTCGAACTGGAAGATGTGACCGTGCATTTCGATCAGGGCCTGTGCGTGGAGGCCGAAGGGCTGGTGCGCGCGCGGCTTGGCGGAAATTTCGGCGGTGTTCCGCTCCCCGATATGCTGATGGGAAACGCACAATGCGATGAGGGTGCATTGCTGCTGCCGCTGATCAGCCAGTCGGGGATGGAACAGCTCGAAATCAGGATCGATGCGACCGGCGCCTATGCTGCTGAGTTACGGATGATGGCGGTTGACGACGCCTTGCGCGAACGGCTGGCGCTCGCCGGTTTCGCGCCCGGCCCCGATGGCTATGCGCTGGCGGTTCAGGGCGAACTCTGAGCGAAGGCCTTCACCATGGCCGCGGCGATGGACAAGGCGATCTCGGCGGGTTCGACACTGCCGATATCGAGCCCTGCCGGGCCGTCGATCCGCGCCAGCGCCTCTTCGCCAAATCCCTGCGCGCGCAACCGGTTCAGCCGCGCCGCGTGACTTTTCCGTGAGCCCAGCGCGGCGATATAGGTGGCCGGCGTAGCCAGAGCCGCGGCCAGCGCCGGATCGTCGATCTTGGGATCATGGCTGAGCGCGACAATTGCAGTTCGGCCGTCGGGGCGGTGTTCCGCTATCGCATCATCGGGCCAGCGGTCGTCAAGGGTCAGGCCGGGAAACCGTTCCGCCGTCAGGAAACGCTCCCGCGGATCGATGATTACCGGTTCGATATCGAGTTCGCCGGCGATCCGGGCCAGCGATTGGGCGATCTGAACCGCGCCAATGATGAGCAGGCGGCGGCGCGGGGCATAATCGGCGATCCAGAGCCCGTCATCCGCAGGTTCCGCCACCCTCGTCAGCCCCGTTTCGAGATCGGTGGCCGTGGTGAGCGTTTCGCCGGCTGCGCGCGCCTCGGCAATCTGGGCAAAAAGCGTTTCCGGAAACCCGGCCGCGCCGACCGGCTGGATCATGACCCTGATCTGGCCGCCGCAGGGCAGGCCGATCTCCCATGCGGTTTCATTCTCCACGCCATAGTCGCGGATTTGGAATCGATTCTCGGCGATCACCTGCGCGGCGGCTAGCAATATCTCGCCTTCGACGCAGCCCCCGGATACCGATCCTTCGAACCGGCCGTCTTCGTGAACGAGCATGTGGCTGCCGGCGGGGCGCGGCGCGGATGTCCATGTCCTCAAAACGGTCGCTACGGCAAGGCGGGCTCCCCGCCATTCCTGCTGGCGCGCAATCAATCGGTCCATCTCGCCTTTCATGATGCCTCTTTGCGCCGCCCGATGCGGAAAGCGCAAGCGCCTGTTGCGCGCCCGCGCGCGACTGTGCCAGAGTTGACGTAAAGGAGAAGCTGATGACCGATCGCGTGACCATTGCCATAGATGACAAGGGTGTCGCCGATGTGCGGCTGAACCGTCCCGATAAGATGAATGCCCTCGATCCGGCGATGTTCGACGGGATTATCGATGCGATCGACCGGCTTGGCGGCGAAGCGGGGCTGCGCGCCGTCGTCCTTTCGGGCGAAGGCCGGGCCTTTTGCGCCGGGCTCGACATGGGCAGCTTTGCCGGAATGGTCGAAAATAGCGAAAAGAAGGGCGATGACGCGCCGAAGTCGAGCGGCCTGGAAACGCGGACCCATGGCGACGCCAACCGTTTCCAGCAGGTCGCCTGGGGCTGGCATGTCCTTCC
>JBPOET010000280.1:0-3377 GCA_051251675.1 Parasphingopyxis sp.
GGTTCCGGTTGAACTCGGTCGCTTCGATTTCCATGGCGCGGCCGGCGGGAAGCGCGCGCGTCAGATGCCGGGCCTGCTCCAGCAGCAGCATTGTATCGGCCGACAGACAGGGCCCCAATTGCGCGGCGGCGGAACCCAAACGCACCAGATTTCCGGTCCAGGGGTTGTCGCAATAGCGGGGTTCGAAGGGAAACGAAGGGCCCTCTGTCTCCATCGCGGCCGAGGAAAAGAGCATCTCGCGCACAACACCGTCCTGCAACGGTGTTTCGACAACCAGACCGCCCGGTTTTGCACGCGCGGCGGCATGGAAATGGCCGGCGGGAGGGGTGCCGGTGTCGAAGCGGTGCAACACCCGGTCAAAGGGCAATATATCGGCAAGCGAATGCGCCAGCGGCTGTTCGCCATTTCGCGCAAGCCGGGAGATCGCCCCTGATACATCCACGAACAGGTCGGCCGCAATTTCGCGCCCGTCGCCAAGGCCGATCGACAGAATATCGCCGTCCGGCTTCATAGCGGCATCGACCGGCTTGCCCGCCAATATCTCCGCACTGCCCTTCGGAAAGCGGGTCTTCAACTGCACGCCGAGATCGGCCCGATCGAACTGGACCGTCGGACCCAGCATCCGCAGCGGCGATCCCGGATCGTCGGAGCGGTCCGCGAACTTGCCGGCCAGCGCAACCCGGGCCGCGAAGCGCAGCGGCTGAAACAGATGGGCCAGTCGTTCGGGCCCATCGTGCATCATCGCCGCGCGCAGCATGATGTGATGCAGCGCGATATCGTTGATTGCCGGCAATGTTCCCGAGGGCGCAACGAAAAAGCGGCTTCCCTCGCCATGCCAGTCGAGGCAGTCCGTACCCAGGCCGAGCATGGCGTTCCCGCCTGTTACCAGCTCTCTGGCGTTCAGGCCGGCCAGCTCAAAAAAGGGATTGTCGCAGGCCAGCGCCGCAGCGCCGGGCGGAATCGTAGCGCTTTCATCTTCCACGAGAACAAGCGCGATATGTTCCGGGAGGGCCTTTTCCAGCAGCGTTGCCACCGGCCAGAGCGCGTCGCTTTGTCCAAAGACCGCAATACTGGTCAAAGGCCCCTTCTCCCCGCTCACGAAGCGCCGTCTCCGACAAAAGACGCGCCGTAGCTTTCAAGGAAGTCGCCGTGCCGGCTGGTCTGCGATACGGCATCGGCGATGCTGCCCCTGATCCGTTCCAGATTGCCGGCCAGCTCTTGCTCCGACATCAGGTCGACCCGCGGATCATAGGCCTCGGGTACGATATTCTGCCCGATAAAGACGGAGAGCCAGCTCGGCGGCAGGAACAGGCCGTGCGTATATTCGGGCACGATACCCCGGCGGCGAAAGGCATCGATCTTGTATCTGAGGCTGTCCGGCCATTCCATGGTGCGCATATCGCACCACAGGGCCGCATCGTCCCGCTGGGTGGCCACATAGTGCAGCATCAGGAAATCCCGGACCCGCTCGAACTCCAGATCCATCAGCCGGTTATATTCGTCCCGGTCGGCGGGAGCGCAGTCGCGTCCTGGAAACAGCGCGAGGAGATTGACGATCCCGCTCTGGATGAGATCGATGCTCGTCGATTCCAGTGGTTCGAGAAACCCGCCGGACAGGCCGATCGCAACGACATTGCGGTTCCAGAGTTTCCGCCGCTTGCCGGTCTTGAAGAAGAGCTGTTTCGGATCGGCGAGCGGCTCGCCCTCCAGGGTTGCCATCAACTGATCGACGGCGTCCTGGTCGCTGATATAGCGGTCGCAATAGACATGGCCATTGCCGATCCTGTGCTGAAGGGGAATTCGCCATTGCCACCCCCCTTGGCGCGCCGTCGCACGCGTAAAGGGACCCGCCATATCCGCAATCGCGCAGGGAACGGCATAGGCCCGGTTGCACGGCAGATATTCGCTCCAGTCCTCATAGCCCGTTTCCAGCTTCTGCTCGATCAACAGACCGCGAAAGCCTGAACAATCGACAAACAGGTCGCCGGTAATTTCACGGCCCGATTCCAGCGTAACCCCGGTAACGAAGCCGGTTTCGCCGTCCGACTGGGCCGAGACGATCTTTCCCTCGATGCGCCTGGCGCCCTTCCTCTTCGCGAAGTCGGAAAGGAAGACGCCGTACAGGCTCGCATCGAACTGGAAAGCGTAGGAAAAGGCCCTGAGAGACGATTCCGGATTGTCATCGGGCAAGGCAAAACGGTCGTTTCGCGCCGCCACGATGGGGTAGCAATAGTCGCCAAAGTCATGCGCCTCGCCCTGCGCATGCTGCCGCACCCAATAGTGGTGGAAATCGGCCGGGCCGACAGTCTCTCCATAGGCGCCGAAAGGATGGGTGTAGCGATCCCCTATCTTGCCCCAGTCGCAAAATTCGATGCCCAGTTTGATCGTCGCGCTGGTCCGCGCCATCATTTCCCGCTCATCGATGCCGAGCGAGCGGTTGAAATAGCGGATCTGCGGCAATGTCGCCTCACCGACGCCGATGATCCCGATCTCCGCCGATTCGACCAGTGTTATGGAGGTTTCCGTCCCGCCAAATCTGTGCGCCAGCGCGGCGGCGGTCATCCATCCCGCCGTCCCGCCGCCGACAATGACGATATCGCGAACAGGCCGGTCCGCAGGATCGCTCAAACCGCGACTCCCCGCTCGCCGCTCCGCATGGGCGGGCGGGCCTTGGAAGATGTGGTGTTTTGCCGTGCCATCGAAGGCGAAATCTAGTCGCTAAAGCGGCCGGAATACAACGGTAATCGCGCGAGCCTCGTCATCGGGCGAACAGGCAGGCTCTTCGTCGAATGCCGTTTCCACCAGCAAAAGTAACCTACCAGTCCCACGTAACGAACCGGATGTCGCACCAGCAAGCAAGGGCCTTACACATGAATTCAACGATACGCCGAGCGGGCACATTGATTGCCGCCGCACTGATGATCTCGATCATCACGCAAGTCTTTTACATGGTCACGCTCGGCGGGCCCCAGCCTTCCGATCCGTCGGTGGGCACGACCAACGCCGATGTGGTCGCCTATTTTACGGATCGTTGGTCGGAGGTTGCCGCAGTCTGGACGATCGAACTCGCGGCCTTTGCCGTCATCGCAGTTGCTGCGCTTACGGCACTGGTTCGGGGCGCCGCCGCACCAACCGCCTGGGCCGCCCTGTTTTTGGCGGCGACCTTCAACATCCTCCAAGTCGGAATCGGCCTTTCGATGTTCAGACCTGCGGCGCTTGCCGGCGAAGCACTGGCGCCCGTTTTCCTGACCGTCGTTGCCGGGGCTTTCCTCTTCTACTTCTTCGCCAAGGCGCTGATCGCGCTTGCCGGGATAGGCCTGGGTATCGTGTTGCTCTCCAGCGCCGGCACGGCTGCAAAGGTGGCCGGTGTTCTGAGC
>JBPOET010000281.1:0-3370 GCA_051251675.1 Parasphingopyxis sp.
ACAGGAGATCATGCGGGTGCCCTGACGCTGGTCGACCGGGCATTTGAAATTCACCGTACGGCCGGGTTGGCGACACCGGTAGACTGGTATCGCCGGGCCATCTCTATGGCCCAGGGTTTGAACGATGTCGGCCGGATCAGCGCCTATGGCCAATCCATGCTTTCCGAACATCCCACCCAGCGAAATTGGCGCGACGTGCTGATTCAGCATCGGGCGGCCTATGCAGCGGACCCAGAAGCCGCGATCGATCTATGGCGATTGCAGGAAGCGGCCGGTGCATTGACCGGCGAGTTCGATTATCGCGACTATGCACGGGTGGCGAATGGCCGCGGACTTCCAGCCGAAATAGAGCGGATTGTGCAGGCGGGCCGCGCCAACAATATGCTCGACGGAGGAAATTCCGAAATTGCGACGCTGGATCGCGGGACAACCGCTGCGGCGCAGCGTCTTCGTAGTGCTCTGCCGGGGCGCGCGCAGGCCGCTGCCGCCGCGGCAACAGGGGCAAATGCCATGTCGGCAGCGGACGACTATGTCTCGCTTGGCGATTATGCCGCAGCGATCCCGCTCTATCGCGCGGCGATCGAGAAAGGTTCGATCGATACCGAACTGGCCAATATCAGATTGGGTATGGCGCTGGCCCGTACGGGCGATGCAGCCGGCGCTCGAACGGCGCTCGACCAGGTGGTCGGTCCGCGTGCGTCAATCGCTCGTTTGTGGAGAATATATGTCGATATGCCGCGCGCCGCGTCTACGCCGGTGGCTCAGGAGACGACCGCCAGCGAATAATAATATTCGCCGGGCCTCTACCGAAAGCGGATTCTAGGTATCGATATCGACAGGTACGCCGGGAAGCGATTTGGATGTACGGATCGTCAGTGACGTTTTCACGCTTTCCACATTCGGAATTGTGGTGAGGCCCGAGGTCAGGAAACCCTGAAAATGCTGAAGGTCTCGGGCGACAATTTTTAGAATGAAGTCGATCTCGCCGTTCAGCATATGGCATTCTCGCACCAGCGGCAGGGTCGCAACATGATCTTCGAACGCACGCAAATCATCCTCCGCCTGGCTCTTGAGGCTGACCATTGCGAAAACCGTAATTCCGTACCCCAGTGTCCGGGGATCAAGCTTGGCATGATAGCTTTCGATCGCGCCATCGTCCTCAAGCGCGCGCACCCTGCGCAGACAAGGCGGCGCAGTGAGCCCGGCAAGACGGGCCAGTTCGACATTCGTGATACGGCCCTGATCCTGCAGCGTTGCCAGTATCAGGCGGTCAATATCGTCAAGCGAAGCCGACGCGGATTTCATAGACTAATCCTTCAGAAAACACATCGCTATTATAATTATGTGTCTCGCAAAAGCAATTGTCCCAGTATTGCACGGGTCGAAAAGGCAGCTTTCGTTAACCATTTGCAAAAGCTATCTGAGATGCCGGTGTTCGCGAGGGCGATTGTCACCCGAAATGGGGATTTCGATGCGGTTTGACGATATGTTGGCAACGGTGATGGCGCAGCCGCGCGACACGGTTGATGCGCGCATATCGGCCTGGCGCCAGCTGGTGGACGTATTCGCCCAGCGCGAAGATGTCGCTCTCGATCCGAATCACATCCACGCGTTCGCACTGCTCGATGAATGGCAACGCGATGTTCCGGCGACAGTACGGGCGGAAGCGGCCCGCTCTCTGGCCGGTCGGCATATCCCCGGATGGCTGTGCGCGCATTTCGCCGAAGATATGCCGGAGATAGCGCGGCCCGTTCTGATGGGATCGTTTCTGGATTCCGAAGACTGGATCGATCTTCTTCCGAAAATGCGGCCAAGCTCCCGGGCGCTGCTCAGGCACCGTTCGGATCTGGAGCCGGAGGTACAGGAAGCGTTGGAGCAGTATGGCGCTGCCGATATGATCCTAGAAGACCGGGCGACTGAAGCCGGCGCGAAAATGGCGGATGTCCTCGAACTCGGGACGGCGGACGTCCTTCCGGACTTGCCCGCGCAGAATGACGAACCCGGAAATTTCGAGCAGATCAGGACGCTTGTAGAGCGGATCGAGGCTTTTCGTTCGGCGCGGGACAGCGGCAGGGCTCCTGCCGTTGACACTCCGCCGGTCACCGAGTTCCGGTTCGAGGCCGGCCCCGACGGCGTGATCAGATGGGTAGAAGGTGCACCGCGTGGACCGTTGATCGGCCAGACAATCGCCTTCAGTGCCGACGCGCTCGATTTCGGCGTCGATGGCCATGCTGCCGGAGCCTTCCGCCAGCGAGCGCCGTTTCGCGATGCGCGGCTGATCGTTGCGGGTGAAGGCCCGGCGTCCGGCGCCTGGCGGATTTCGGCGGTTCCGTTTTTCGGCGACGAGGATGGCCGTTTTGCCGGCTATCGCGGCATGGCCCGCCGCCCTCGCCGTGACGAAGACGCCAAGACCGGTGTCGCGCCGCCCGAGGGATTGTTCGGTTCGAGCCTGGAACCGGACTCCCTGCGTCAGCTCATTCATGAGCTACGGACGCCGCTCAACGCGATTGTCGGCTTCTCCGAGATGATCGAGGGCCAGCTGCTAGGGCCGGTCTCCACCCTGTATCGGGAACGCGCCTCGGCAATTGCCGGGGAAGCCACCCGTTTGCTGCAATCTATTGAAGATATCGACACGGCCGCACGGGCCGAAACGGATCGTTTGAGCTTTGACGGTGAAACGGTCGAGATTGTGGGAATTTTGCAAAGGTTGCATGATGTCTATGCCGCGCAGGCCCAGGCGCGCGGCGTGACGCTGGCCATCCGCATCGAAGAGGAACTGCCGGTGCTGTCGGCGGACTCGATCGCCGTCGAGCGCATGGTGGAGCGTCTATTGTCTTCTACGGTAGGGCTAGCCGCCGCAGGAGAGACGATCGCGGTCGGTTGCAAAACGGATGGGCGGCGAGGGGCGGTCATCGTCACATTCGAGCGGCCGGCATTGTTGCGCGGCCAAGCCGAGGCGGCTCTGCTCGACCCCGGTTATTCTCCCGACGGCGATTGGCCCGATGCGCCGGCCCTCGGTCTCGGCTTTGCACTCAGGCTTGTTCGCAACATCGCCCAAGAGGTTGAGGGCGCGCTGGATATCGAGCCGGAAAAATTTGTTCTGCGATTACCGGCAAAAGATGCTAGCGCCTTGCCGGGTGAACGGGGCAGATAATCAAGACCGGGGTAATGTGAACGCATCCTATGAAGGCGCCGAACGGCGCGTGGGCCGTATAGACCGGCCGGCAGACAGCCGGGCTCATGCCGGATTTCCGGAAGATTTTGGCCAGCATTTCGTAATTTTCGTCGATACCGAAGAGGAATTCGACTGGGAACAGCCGCTAAGCCGGGACAATGTATCCGTTACGGCGATGGAAGGCCTTCCGGAAGC
>JBPOET010000282.1:0-3365 GCA_051251675.1 Parasphingopyxis sp.
GCGCAATCTGGTCATGGGAATAGGGGGGACGATCTATCTGTTCACCCTCTCCCCCAAACTCGCGCTGATGATCTTGCTCGGCATCCCGCTCGCGATCGGCCCGATCGTGATACTCGGCCGGAAGCTGCGCAATGTCTCGCGGTTCAGCCAGGACCGGATCGCCGATGTCGGCGCCATGATCGCCGAAACGCTGGGAGCCATGAAGATCGTTCAGGCTTTCGGGCAGGAGAGGCGCGAAGCCGACCGGTTCGACGCTGCCGTGCAGAGCGCGTTCGCCACGGCCCGGAGGCGGATCGTCATCCGCTCCGTCATGACGGCTATCGTCATCACCCTGATCTTCGGCGCGATTACCATGGTGATGTGGCAGGCCGCATCGGATGTTATCGATGGCCAGATCACGGGCGGCGCGGTAGCGGCCTTCGTACTCACAGGAATGATCGTCGCCGGGGCGTTCGGCGCCCTGACCGAAGTATATGGCGAACTCATGCGCAGTGCGGGCGCCGCCGGGCGCTTGAACGAACTGCTTCGCGAGGTACCGGAGATCCGAGCACCGGCCAATCCCAAGCCGCTCCCCGAACCGGCGCGTGGGCACCTCCGCTTCGACAATGTCACATTCCGCTATCCGACCCGGCTGGAAACGGCTGCGCTTGCGGATTTCTCGCTCGCGGTCGAGCCAGGCGAACTGGTTGCGGTTGTCGGGCCGTCGGGCGCCGGCAAATCGACACTGTTCCAGCTCATCCAGCGCTTCTACGATCCCCAGCAGGGACAGGTGTTGCTGGATGGCGTAGATTTGCGCGAAGCCGATCCGGCGGCCATTCGTCAGCGGGTCGCCATGGTGCCGCAGGATACGGTAATCTTCGCCGCCTCCGCGCGCGACAATCTTCGCTACAGCAACTGGGAGGCCAGCGACGAAGCCCTGTGGGAAACCGCAGAAGCAGCCAATGCCGCCGAGTTTCTCCGCGAGCTCCCCGACGGCCTCGACACTTATCTGGGCGAAGGCGGCGCCCGCCTTTCGGGTGGCCAGCGACAGCGGGTCGCGATTGCACGCGCCCTGTTGCGCGATGCCCCTCTCCTGCTCCTAGATGAAGCGACCTCGGCGCTCGATGCGGAGTCCGAACAGCTTGTCCAGCAGGCTCTGGAGCGGCTGATGAAAGACCGTACAACGATCGTCATCGCCCATCGGCTGGCGACCGTCCGATCGGCAGACCGCATCATCGTAATGGACGGCGGACGGATCGTAGAGGAAGGCAATCACGCGGCCCTTATGGACCAGGGCGGCCTCTATGCCCGGCTCGCTCAGTTGCAGTTCGAGAGCAACGGCGCATAAAGGCCCCAGCCAAGATAGCCGCGCCGCTCTTCTCTGTGTGGAGCGAAGGCGGCCGAAAGGGCCCTGGGACGCACCCTATGCCAGCGGGCTGAGACGGTGGCGGATATTTCATCATCCTCGTTCTTGCCAGCTTCCACGCTGCCGCGCCTGCTTGTCGGCTACGCGTATAAGAAAAGGGCGGCCCGCATGCGGACCGCCCTTTCTTATCTGAGAGATGCCAGCTTAGAACTGACGATATTGGTCGTTGCCGATAAAGCCCATATTGGTGACCTGGGCACGCCGGGTAACGGCCAGCACATTATCGACAGTGTTGTACCGTGCCTGTGCATCCGGGAACATGTGCAGTTCAGGAACCGGCGTCATCGTGACGGTGATATCCAGATACTGACGCAGCGTCTGTGTCGTCACCGGTTCGCCGTTCCACAGGATCTGATCGGTTGGCGAGATATAGACCTCGTTCTTGATCGGATCGATCGGATTGTCGGGTGGCGGATCGTCATTGGCGACCGGCAGATCGATCTTGACCGCGTGGGTCTGGATCGGGATCGTGATAATGAACATGATCAGCAGCACCAGCAGAACGTCGATCAACGGCGTCGTATTGATGTCGATCATCGGATCGTCTTCGGCGGCGGCAGGCCCTACTTTTCCACCCATGCTATACTACTCCTAAAACAATCTGAACTAGAGGCGCGTGATGCCCTGGCCCGGCTCAGGCTCGGAAATAAAGCCCACGCGGGTGAAACCAGCCTGTTGCATCACGAAAATCGGACCACCGATGCACCGCCACGGCGTATTCACGTCGCCGCGAATATGCACTTCTGGCAGATCGTCTTCGGTCATGTTTTCAGCACCGCCAAATTCTTCAACCGTGTCTTCGATATGCTGAATGGCTTGAGAGAGCATTTCATTCGAACTGACCGGGGTCATTCCCCAGAACACTTCGCATGAACCATCATCCGCTGCCCTGATCGACAGAGCTACATTTTCCGGCTTGGTCGTCGTCGGCAACAAGCGAACAGAGGGAAGATTAACGTCAACCGTCTGAATAACAACCGGGACTGCAATCAGGAAGATGATGAGCAACACCAACATAACGTCAGTCAGCGGGACGACGTTGATCTCGGAGATCGCGGATTCGTCTTCACCTTCCGAAGGTCCAACACTCATTCCCATGGGATCAATCCTATCCTAAACTCTAACCAAAGCCGACGTTTCCACGTCGTGCCTTTCTGCAGACCGGGACGGGAACGGCAATCCGTCCCCGTCCCGCATCCGTTTACGACTTCGTAGCAGGCTTGGCTGCCGGGGCAGCTTTAGCGGCTGCAGCAGCAGGAGCCGCCGGCTTAACCTTGCCATCCGACATGATGTAGCCATGGATCTCGTTCGAGAAGGCCTGAAGCTCTTCGCTCACCTTCTTGTTGCGACGAACCATCCAGTTGTAGGCCATAACGGCGGGCACAGCCACGATGAGGCCGAGCGCCGTCATAATCAGGGCTTCGCCGACCGGACCGGCGACAGCGTCAATCGAAGCCTGACCGGCGGCGCCGATCTTCACCAGAGCGCGATAGATGCCGACCACCGTACCGAACAGGCCGATGAACGGAGCCGTCGAACCGACCGTGGCGAGAACGGCGA
This sequence comes from Parasphingopyxis sp., assembly GCA_051251675.1. GTDB lineage: Bacteria > Pseudomonadota > Alphaproteobacteria > Sphingomonadales > Sphingomonadaceae > Parasphingopyxis. The sequence goes on from JBPOET010000282.1 coordinate 2,966, forward strand.
GGCCCTCGGTGAGTTTCGAGTTAATCGAACCGACCGAACGCTGCAGTGCGTTGACCGTCCACTCATGCGCTTCGATCGGATCGGTGAGCTGGGAGTGGTTGTCGCGAGCGACCAGGCTGTCTTCGACGATCTGGCGATAGGCACTGTTCTTTTCGAGCTTTGCCGCGCCTTCACGAAGGCTGTTCGACCGCCAGAAGTTTTCGCGGGCGCGCTTGCCCTGCTTGAGAACTTTCTGCTGCTCGAACCATTTGGTGAACAGGATGTACCAGGAGGCGGCGGACATGATCACGAGGATGGCGAATGTGGACTGGGCCACAATGCCGCCCTCCTCTAGTGCTGCGCGGAGGCCATATGGATTTTCCGCAACGACTTCAGCTGCTTCAGTAGACATGATTAATAT
>JBPOET010000283.1:0-3360 GCA_051251675.1 Parasphingopyxis sp.
TAATGTCTTTACCGGTGGTGATGTTAGGTTTTATCAGGATATGCTGGATCAGCATTTCCGTAACATCGGCCCGCTCCAGTGCAGGATTGATGGTTTCTTTCACCTGTTTGAGGAAAGTCTCCTCCGCATCGGCGAAGTCGGTGCTGTCTTCGCGCTTCTTGCGGATCATGTCGCGCAAGCCATCGAGGACGGCTGGCAAGTCCTCGGCGAATTTCGCTATCGCCTTGCGGAAATCGCGAATGGCCTGTTGTTCGTAAGCGAAGAACTGAGTGAGGAGCGTGTAGAGTTCGTCCGTGTCGGCCATCGCGGCCTCGGCAGCACGTTTGCCGTCCTGTATCAGGACCGCGCGTTGCGTGTCCTCGTAGATGATGTTCGTCTTCGGATAGCCCTTGGCTTCCTTCTTACGGATTTCCTCTTCGAGATCGTCCTTGCTGTCCTTCGCCTCCCAATATCCGAAGGGGACGCGGATATCGTAGACCAGTGCGCCGTCGACCCAGATATTGCCGCCCGATCCGCTCATCTTGTGCTCGGGTATGAAGGTGAGGGTGTTGGATTTACCCCAGCTTTTCAGCAGGCTTTGAAAGGCATCGCGGACCGTGCCTTCGTTCAGGCTGCCGCCTACCTTGATGATCCGGTCCAGATCGCTGCGATATTCGTTGATTAGCTGGCGGCTCAACTGTATTTCCCCTCTCCCCTACATGCCCAATCGCTTCCTTGCGGACAAGCCCGGCAAATCCCTGTCCTATTTGGAAAATCCGTGAAACACTTGGCCGATGGTTTGCGAAGGCGCGAGTGCCGGACAGGGAGATGTGAATGATGAAATAGGAGAGGAATGACCCGGAGATTTAACCCCGACCTGTGTCAACCAGTGTCAACTTCCGCAGGATATAGGGAGCAGTGGTTTGGGGAGGTGTCGGGAGGCTGTCTTGCCTCACCCCTCGCTTCCGCTTCGGGAGATTTCGCGGATAATGCGCCCCGCGCATTTTTTGAATCGTGAAATCTGGTGGGCGCTGACGGGCTCGAACCGCCGACCCTCTCGGTGTAAACGAGATGCTCTACCAACTGAGCTAAGCGCCCGCACGATGATGTGCGAAGTGCCCCCTGCCAAATCCGCGGGCGGGGTGCAAGAGGGTTGTTTGTCAGAACGTCGCCTAGGCAACGTCGCCGCGCCGGGGGTGAAACCGAATGTCCGGCAGAAACCCCTTATCCGGGAAACCGCTCGCGATCCTGCTGGGTTGCATCGAACCAGCGCTCGAGCGCGGCGGCGGCATCGTCGGCCAGGTCGATGAAAACGCGGCGCCCGTCGCGCGGGTCGGAATTGCGGACGAAAAGCCCCCGGTCCGTCATGGTGCGAATCCATCTCAGCGCGGTGGTCGGCGGAACCGCAGCGGCGATGCACAGGCTGGAAACGGCAACCTGCCTCCCTTCCAGCCGCGCGGCCATCAGATCGAGCAGCATGTCCCATGCAGGATCGGCAAACAGATCGGCATCGAAAAAGCGGTCCCGCAGGCGGCGCAGGCGGATCATCGCGCGGATATGGTCTGGCGACAGGGCGGCGGCAGCCGGGGCGGGCTCCGCGCGGAAGGCAAGCGGGGCTTCGGCGAGCCGGCGATCATCCCCGTTCGGCCGGCTCCTGTCATCGTGCGAAAGCTCGGCCAGCGCCTTGGCGATGCGTCCGACCTCCTCGCTGAGCCGCAGAAGCCGCGCCTCGTCGCGCTCCCCCCTGATATCCTGTAGCGCCAGGGAACGATTGGCGACGGCGAGACCCAGCGCCGCGGCCTGATCGACCTCTCGCGCGCCGCAGAGCAGCGCGACATCGCCATGGCCGATCTGCGCATCTACTCTGTCGAGCAGTTCCATGGGCACGCTGACAACGCTGCGATAGCGCCCCGCCCGGGCGCCGCGGTCAATCTCCCCGAGAAGATCGTCCAGCGCGGCGCCGTGATCCTCGCTCAGATCCAGCAGGGCGGCGTCCGGCGCGATCTGTTCGCCAATCCGGGCGACCGCCTCTTCCGGATTCGCCAAGGCGACAATCCGCGCGCCTATCGCCGCTACGGCGGCCCTGCAGCGCCGTTCTCCACCTGGCGAGTCCGCAACGATCAATATCGATGCCGGTCCGTCTCTGCCCGTGTCCTGCCTATCCGAATGCATCGCCCTCGCTCCCCGTTCCGTCTATGTTCCCTATATTGCCGCCATTGCGGACAGAGAAGCCCGGACTTGCTCCAAAACGGGCGGAAGCGTGCATCGTGCCGCATTCCAGGCGGAATGGGGGAGAGGCAGGTCTTTCGCCGCTTCGCCGAGAAAGCGAATTCCCGTCCCTGTATCCAGCCGAAACGCCGGTTACATCCGGAATGGAGTCAAAATGGCGGCAATATCGCCGCCGCTCACGTCAGTCCGCTCCGAGAATCCAGTCCGTCGCGGCCTCGGCATGCAATGTCGTCGTATCGAAAATCGGCAGGACATTGCTGTTCGGATTGACCAGCATGACCAGCTCCGTGCAGCCCAGCACGACGGCTTCGTTCTTGGCCTTGTCCAGATTGGTAATGAACGTCTTCATGGTCCGCTTCGACTCGACCAGCGTTTCGCCCAGCACCAGTTCGTCGAAGATGATCCGGTCAATCTCGGCCATCCGTTCCGGATCGGGAATGGCGATCTCGATGCCATGGCCTTTCAGCCGGTCTCGCAGAAAACCCTCGCTCATCGTGAACCGCGTACCCAGCAAAGCCGCACGATGGATATTTTCAGCCTGCATCGCGCGGGCCGTGACATCGCCGATATGAAGGACCGGGATGGACACCGCATCGGTGAGATAGTCGTACAGCTTGTGCATCGTATTCGAGCACAGCACGAGAGCTTCGGCGCCGGCCTGCTCAAGCCGGCGGGCGCTTGCCGCCAGCTGTTTGCCAAGGCTATCCCAATCGCCGCGTGCCTGTGCTTCGGCTATGGGCTCAAAGTCCAGGCTTTCGATTATCAGCGGTGCGCTATGCCGACCGCCCAGCCGTTTGCGGACACCCCGGTTGATTTTCTCGTAATAGATAGCGGTGGAGGCCCAGCTCATCCCGCCAATCAAACCCAGTTTACGCATTACCACACCCCTGTTCGCCGATTCGCTTGTGGCGAACCAACGATGCACTGCGCAGAACGTTCCCCGAACGGGACTGTTCGCGAATTGGTTTTAGCCAAGGCTTTTGTTGATTTCCTCGACCATCTTCTTGGCATCGGACAGCAGCATCATCGTGTTGTCGTTGTAGAAGACCTCATTATCGACACCGGCATAACCCACGCCGCCCATCGATCGTTTGATGAAGAAAACCGTTTTGGCCTTGTCGACGTCGAAAACCGGCATGCCATATATCGGAG
>JBPOET010000284.1:0-3327 GCA_051251675.1 Parasphingopyxis sp.
GTTGGAGATTTCGTATGCGGGCAGGCCGACAGCCGATGTGCAGGCTTGCGTCAGTTCGTAAAGCTGCGCCCCGTGATCTGGCTCAGCCTCGTCAAGTTCCCCGCGCGCGGCAAGAGTCGCGAAGCGTGTCCCCGGTTCGATGGTGAGCTGGTAGAGCGAAAGATGGCCCGTGCCGAAGCCGAGCGCTCGCTCAAGCTCGGCCTGCCAGGCGTCCACGCCCTGGCCCGGCAGGGCGTAGATCAGGTCGAAGCTGGTGCGCGCGAACACTTTTTGAGCGATATCCAGCGCCGCCAGTCCCTCGCGTACATCATGCGCTCGCCCGAGAAATTTCAGGGCTTCATCGTCCAGCGACTGCAGACCGAGGGAGGCGCGGTTGATCCCGGCCCCGGCAAGATCGGCAAAACGCGCAGCCTCTACCGATGACGGATTTGCCTCAAGCGTGATCTCGATATCCTCGGCAAAACCCCAATGGCGCTCGGCGGCCTCGATCAGCGCGGCAACGGTTTCCGGCGGCATCAGCGAGGGCGTGCCGCCGCCAAAGAAAATGGAACTGAGCGGCGTGCGGCCGGTGAGTGCCGTTTCATGGGCCATATCGGCAAGCAGGGCCGCGCGCCACATGTCCTGGTCGACGCTGTCGCGGACATGGCTGTTAAAGTCGCAATAGGGGCATTTGGAAACGCAGAAGGGCCAGTGGATATAGAGCGCAAGGCCGGTCATCGGCTCAGAATACGGCTTTCAGCATTTTCGCGAAGGCATCGGCGCGGTGGCTGATCGCGTGTTTCTCCTCCGGATCGATTTCGGCGAAAGTGCGGTCACGGCCCTCGGGCATGAAGACGGGATCATAGCCGAATCCCAGCGTGCCGCGTGGGGGCCAGGTCAGCCTGCCGTTGACCCGCCCCTCGAAAACTTCGCTATGGCCGTCGGGCCAGGCCAGCGCCAATGTGCAGGCAAAACAGGCGTTTCGGTCGGCATCGGGGCCGAGTTCGGCGAGTTTTCCCTCGACCTTGCCCATCGCCATGTACCAGTCACGCCCCGGTCCGCCTTCGAATGGCTGGGTCTCGGCCCAGTCGGCCGTATAGACGCCGGGTGCGCCTCCAAGGGCGCTGACGCACAGCCCGCTGTCGTCGGCCAGCGCCACATATCCTGACCCGTCAGCCCCGGCTCGCGCCTTGATCAACGCGTTTTCCGCGAAGGTTGTACCGGTTTCCTCGGGCTCCGGAAGGCCCAGCTCCCCGGCGCTGACGACATCCATGCCGAATGGTGCGAGTAATGCTCCGATTTCGCGGACCTTGCCCGGGTTATGACTGGCGATGACCAGTTTTCCCGGGGCCAGCTTGCGGCTCACGATATGGCGCCGTCCTGCGCCGCAAAGATTTCGGTGCAACCGATACGGGCGAGGCGCAGCATACGCAGCAGCGCTTCCTCGTCATAGGTTTCCCCTTCGGCCGTGCACTGCGCCTCCGCGATATTGCCGTCGCCGGTCAGGACGAAATTGGCGTCGGCGCCCGCATTGCTGTCCTCGGCATAATCGAGATCCAGCACCGGCTCGCCATTGTAGATGCCGCATGAAATCGCCGCGATCTTCTGCGTCATCGGATCGTTTTCGAGTTTGCCGGAAGCGATCAGTGCGTTGATCGCCAGTTTCAGGGCGACCCAGCCACCCGAGATGGACGCGGTACGGGTGCCGCCATCGGCCTGGATCACATCGCAATCGACCGTTATCTGGCGCTCGCCGAGCGCGTCCAGATCCGTAACGGCCCGCAGTGAGCGGCCGATCAGGCGCTGAATTTCCTGGGTGCGACCCGATTGCTTGCCGCGCGCGGCTTCGCGATTGCCACGGGTATGGGTGGCCCGGGGGAGCATGCCATATTCGCCGGTCACCCAGCCTTTTCCCTTGCCGCGCATCCAGGGCGGAACCCGGTCTTCGATGCTTGCCGTGCACAACACGCGCGTTTCGCCGAAGCTGATCAGGCAGCTGCCTTCGGCATGTTTGGTGAAACCGGGTTCGATCGTGATGACCCGCATTTGATCGGGCGCGCGGCCGGATGGGCGCATGGGCAAGTTCCTTCTGGATGTGTCGGTCAGCCCCTATCGTTCGCAGCTTCCCGCGTCCAGCGGCATTGAAGGCTGAAATTGCGATCCGGCTTTGGGAAGGGGGTTATCCCGCAGTTATTGAAGCGATCTGAGAGATGGCTTCCGCAGATGCCGCCAATGCAGCAGCGCGACCATCCTCAAAGTTGAAGCTGATCGTCATCACCGGCTGGGGTGCTTCGGGCGGCTCGGGAATGACCGAAGGGGAGGGGCGGCGATGCCGGGATCGCTCGGACTGGGCGCGGGCGGTGTCCGCCAGCGCGCGCGCCCGTTCCAAATGCGCCTCTATGCGGGTCTCCAGGTGAGCGCTCAGCGCCGTCATGTGGGTGGCGAGCAAAGAAAGCTCCCGTTCGAGCTCGGCTCCCTCGATTTCCCCCAGGCGTTCCATCTGCTGTTCGACCCGCTCCATTTCGCGCTCGAATTGCGCGACTTCGCGTTCCATCTCGCGTTCGAGCTGGGCTTCGGCCCGCTCAGCCTCTCGCTCGTATCTTGCTTCGCGGCGTGCATTCTCGCGCTCGATCCGGGCCTCGAGGCGCTCGGCTGCGCGTTCGCGCCGATGGGCGATCTGCTCGCTCTTCTCTTCACATGTTTCTTCGTCCGCTTCGATGTGGGTCGTGAGCACTGTGTCGGGATCGAATATTCCCGTTTGCAGGACGGCATTGCGCAGCAGGCCAGCGGTATCTGCTTCAAACCTTACGGGCTCGAACGACTGGCTGCGATTTTTGCTCTCGCTTTCACCGGTTCCGCGGAAGGTGAATGTCCAGCCGGGCTCCGGCGTGAAACTCCAGCCCTGCCGGTCGACGGTTGCCCAGCGATCTCCCGACCGGCTGCCGCTTTCTTTCGGAGCGGAGCGGCGTACGCCGGATGTGTTCCGGGAAGAGGGAGAATGAGCGGCGCTTGTCTCAGATGCCGCGACGGCCCCGCTTTCCATGGGCGCATCGATATCCGCCATTTCCGGGGCCTCGCTCTCGGATTCTCTCTCGTCATTTTCCTTGGTCGCAGCGGACGAGAATGAAGCGTCGGCGGACGCCGCGATCGTGAGGCAACCGACCAGTAGCAATGTCAGCGCGGCGAAGGGCATTGTCGTGGCGTTTTCGCGGCGGAACGGACGCTCGCGCAGCCGCGTGATCCGGTCCATCAGCGGCGTCGATCCGCCATCGGCGGCCATGGCAAAGCCGGGCAGCAGATCGCGGCTTTCCAGCGCCACCTTGCCCAGGCCCTGCGCCAGGGCATTGG
>JBPOET010000285.1:0-3311 GCA_051251675.1 Parasphingopyxis sp.
TCGCCAAGGCCCGAAGACCACCATTTGCGGCCGTTGATCACATAGTCGTCGCCGTCGCGCTCGATGCGGGTTTCGATGTTGGTTGCGTCGGAAGAGGCGACCTGCGGTTCCGTCATCAGGAAGGCGGACCGGATTTCGCCATCCATCAACGGGCGCAGCCATTGCTCTTTCTGCTCGCGTGTGCCGTAGCGATGGAGCACTTCCATGTTGCCCGTGTCGGGCGCGGAACAGTTGAAGCATTCCGAAGCGATGCCGACACGGCCCATTTCCTCTGCGCACAGTGCATATTCGAGATTTGTGAGCTGCTCGCCCTCAAACTCGAATGTATCGTCGACATGCTGCTGGCCCGAATGCGGCGGCATGAAGAAGTTCCACAGGCCCTTGGCCTTTGCCTTGACCTTCAGCTCCTCAAGAACCTCGCTCGTGCCCCAGCGATTTTCGGGCGGGAATTCCGCTGCATAGTCGTCGACGCGCGAGCGTACTTCGGTTTCGATAAAATCGCGGACGCGGTCCCTGAAATGCGTCTCGCGTTCGGTGAGGGTGAAATCCATGAGTGTCTCCTTTGGCTGTTTCGTGGATATTAGGGTGTTTCGGTGAGGCCGCGCATGCGCGCGATGCGGGCATGGTGGTCGGCCTCCTTGATGGGAAAACGGGTCATGACATAGGCCGCTATAAGGCCCAGGGTCACGATCAAACTGACATAGATCAATGCCAGGTTGGTAAGCACCGTGTCTGCGACTTCGCCGGGGACCGCCTGTTCCGGAAATGCCGCAAAAGCGAGAATCGCTGCGGATATGAACACGCCGCCGCCCGACACGCATTTCTGGATGAAGAACTGGCCTGCGAAGAACAGCCCTTCCGACCGCCGGCCCGTTTTTTCCGCATCGTCTTCGATCACATCGGTGAGCATGGACGATTTGAGAATAAGGGCGGCGACCAGGGAGCCGGTGCCGATGGCGATGAAAAACAGGATTGTCGGCATCAGCATCGGATCGCCATTTTCAGGAATGATCCCGAGCACCCGGCCGATATAGGGAAGCGGCTGGAGGATCACGGCCCCGACCAGGAAAATCGCGGCCGCGCGCGGCTTGCCCACACGGCGGGACAGCATGCTCGAGCCGATCACCGCGCCCAATATCCCGAACAGCAGGGTGAACACGTACCAGGCCAGCGCCGATGTGCTCAATTCCCAGAAATAGGTGATGAAATAGGTCAGCAGCCCGAACGAGATGCCCTGGCTCACATTGGCGCAAAAGCCGCCCAGCATGAGAATGAGGAAGGCCCGGTTGCGCAGCGAGGCGAAGATACCGCTGAATGTTTCCCCCAGGGTCATCCGCACCCGTTCGACCTGCGGCAGATATTTGATTTCGCTATGCGTGCCGAACGCGGATAGCAGAATCGCACCCGACATGATCACCGATGCGATGATCGCATAATCGCGATAACCCTGCGGGTTGAGCTGGCCGTCCGGATAGGCCTCCGTGGGAGCCAGCAGAACGGCAAAGGTGAAGAGCAGCATGGTCGCGCCGCCCAGCCAGCCGAAGAAAAAGCGCAGGCCGAAAATGCGTGTGCGTTCGTGATAGTCGCTGGTCAGTTCCGGCCCGAGCGCCGCCATCGGCACTTCGAAGCAGGACATGGTTACCCGGACCAGGAAGGCGATACCCAATATATAGAAGAACATGCCTGTATCGCTGGCTTCGGGCGGGTTCCACAGCAGCAGGAAAAACAGGCCCGCCGGAATGGCTGACAGATACAGGAAGGGGTGGCGCCGGCCCCATTTGGTCCGCAGATTGTCCGACATATGGCCGACGATCGGATCGAAAAAGGCATCCATCACAAGGGCGATGAGCACCGCCGTGCCAACAATCGCAGCCGGCACGCCGATGACCTGATTGTAATAGATAAGCAGGAGCAGCGAAAAGCCGTTATCCTTGATCCCGAATGCGATGGCCCCAAAGCCGAAGAAGAACTTCACGCGGCCCGGAACCTTCCGGTCCATGGGGACGGCACGTTCGCGCGGTGCTTTTTCGGTTGGGAGTGTGTCGGCCATGTGCGGCTTACGCTTCGCCGTCGGCTTGCGCCTGAATAAGATCGAGCAGGCCGGGCGTGTTCGGATCCCAGCTGTGGCGATGGCCGACCGTGATGCCGCCATCGACGGTCAGGTCGATACCGGAAACGAAGCCGCCCTGATCGGAGCTGAGATAGAGCACGGCCTGGGCGATGTCTTCGGGCATGCCCGATCGCGCGACCGGCTGTGCCATCGGGGAAAAGGCATGGATGGCCTCATCGATCTTCCTGGCTTCTTCGGGTTCGTCCTTTCGGGAATCGGCGAAGATGTTTGTCATGATGAAGCCGGGGCTGATCGAATTGACGCGGATATTGTGGACGGCAAGCTGGGCGGCTGAAAGCTTCGACAGATGCCGCACACCGGCCTTGGCTGTCGCATAGGCAACCGGGCCCCAGCCCGCTTCATGGGCGTTGATCGAAGAGGTGTTGACGATCACGCCGCCGCCGGCCTTTTTCATGTGGTCGACTGCATAGCGCGTGCCCATCGCCACGGACCGCAACAGCAGGTTCATCGTACTGTCCCATCCTTCGACGGTCATTTCGTCGATCCGCTCCGGCGCGCCGCCGGCTCCCGCATTGTTGAACAGGATATCGATGCCGCCGAAATGGCTTGCGGCGCTGTCCAGCAGGTCCTTGATCTCGGCCACTTCGCATACATCGGTTTTCTGGAAGGCGAGGCGATTGTCGAAACGGGTGTCCGCAGCCATCGCATCGCCGGCCTCGGCGTTGAGATCTCCCATCATTACCTGGGCGCCTTCGGCGATGAACGCCTCGGTGGTCGCCCGGCCGATGCCGGATGCTCCGCCAGTAATTACGACGCGCTTACCTTCGAATCTCATAATCTTCCTCTCTGTTCCTATGCTAGGCTAATGCGTTGCGGCTTGAAACCCATTGTCGGGAAAAGGGCCGGGCGAAGGAGGTGCGAGCGGGTGTCACGATGCCCCCGCGCCCTCGCGGCGCTTGAGCAGAACGCCCGCGCGCCAATAGTGGAAAATCGCCCACGGTGTGCCCAGGGCAACGATCAGCAGGGCATAGCGCAGCGATTCTTCGCCGAAACGCGGTTGCAGTAGATCGCTGAGCACGCCGATCAAAGTCGGTCCGATGCCAAGCCCGATCAGGTTGATGACGAGAAGCGTGATCGCCGCCCATAGCGCCCGCAGCTTTACTGGAGCCAATCCCTGGATCAGGGCGAATGTCGGCCCGAGATAGCTGGACGCGAACAGGATCGAGATACCGTAGAGAAT
>JBPOET010000286.1:0-3307 GCA_051251675.1 Parasphingopyxis sp.
AACCTGCGAATTATCAAAAAGCATCTCGACCGGCATCACCCCGAAACGACAGTGATCGAAGGCACTGTTATCCGATAGTCTTTCGGAGCCATCGGTCTGCAACAGCCTGCCACGCTAGCGTCCGCGCCATATCCGCAATCTTGCGTTGGACCGTGCGCCGCGCCTCGTAGCGCCGCACCGCATCGGTCTGAAATCACGACCCAGGCATATCCGCACCTCGGTCAGCCAGCCCCGGTCGTTGACACCCACGCGCAACATGTCCGCCGATACGCCGCGATTGGCGGCGGCGAAGGCCCTGGTAAACTGGCCAACGGTCAGATTGCGCCGCGAAAGCGCGTCCATATCCGGGTAGCGGACGGCGCGGTAAAGGATCGCGCCCGCCCGCAGATAGCGCCCCGGGTCGCGGGTCATGCAACTTCCATGCTTGGCCCATTCATGCTGGATCAGCTGGACGGAAGGCGTTGTGCACAGATGTTCGCGGACAAGACGCCGGGGCAGCGGCGAGACCGGTCTGCACCATTGCGGCCAGCGCGGGCCGTTCGTTTCCGGCCAGAGGCCATGCAAGATGAAGCCGAACCGCCCCGCTCCGCCATTGGCGATGCCGCCGCATTGCATTCTGTGAGCGGGATCGCGGCTCCGCGTCCGGCAGAACTCCGGCGACCAGCTCAAAGCCAGCAGATAGTCCGTAACCGGCCCGGTCCGGCGTGCGCCCTGCGGAATCGATTCGGCGCGCGGCGCAGCTATACGATCCGGAATCCGACATTCGCGCGCCTGAGCAGAAAGCGCGACCGGCATGGCAAGCAGCGCGAGCGCGGCCAACCAGCGCCTCATCAGTCAATCTCTGCGAAATCGAGGCCGATATCGGCCGCCGGAGCCGACTGGGTCAGACGGCCGACCGAAATGAAATCGACGCCGGTCTTCGCAATCTCGTTGATCGATTCCAGCGTAACTCCGCCCGAAGCCTCTGTGGGCACGCGATCGCCAATCTGCTCGACAGCGCTGCGCAGCATTTCCAGCGGCATATTGTCGAGCAGGAGGTCCGTCGCTCCGGCCGCCAGCGCCGGCTCGATCTGGTCGAGCCTGTCGACTTCGACAATAATCCGCTCGATCCCGGCGGCAACCGCGCGGCGCACGGCCTCGCCCACAGTGCCGGAAACCGCGACATGATTGTCCTTGATCATCGCCGCATCCCACAGGCCCATCCGGTGGTTCTGCGCCCCGCCCATACGGGTTGCGTATTTTTCCAGCACGCGCAGGCCCGGGATTGTCTTGCGGGTATCGAGCAGCACCGCGCCGGTGCCGGCAATCTCGTCGACATATCGCCGTGTCAACGTCGCGATGCCGGACAGGTGCTGCACCGTGTTGAGCGCCGAACGTTCGGCGGTAAGCATCGGCCGGGCGAGACCCTTAAGCCGCATCAGATCCGTCCCCGCCGACACGCTATCGCCATCAGCGACCAGCACCTCAATCTCGGCATCAGGGTCCAGTGTCCGGAAAAAGGCTTCCGCGATCGGGATACCCGCGACGACAATGGCATCGCGGCTATCCATGGCCCCTTTGAACCGGGCCGTTTCGGGAATCACGGCAGCCGACGTGACGTCCCCACCCTCCCCCAGATCCTCGGCAAAGGTTGACGCAATAAAGGAGTCTAAATCGAAGCGGTCGAGTGTAAAGTCAGTCATATGCCCTGTTTCTGGATTGCTTCGACAAAATTGTCGAATCGGGTTTCGAGTTCTTCGAGCGATGGCCCCTGCAAGACCGTGCGCGCCTGGGTGACGAGATTGGTCGCCTCTGCGAGAAGCAGACGGCGACGGGGATCGGAATTGCAGGCCAGCGATACGGTCTGCAAGGCGTCGATGAACTTTTTCGAGGCCAGCGGACTGCCTGCGGCCGACGCCCTGATACCGCCGAAACCACGTTGCAGGAAATGCTCGAAATCATCGTCCAGCGGTTGGACACGGCCAGGATCGTAGTTATCCTGTTCCGGACCCCGGTCGAGACTGCGATGACCCAGCTCAGCCGTTGCAGCGCCAAGCCAGTGCAGCGCGGTAATGGCGGTGAACGGATCGTTGATACCCGGAGAGAGCGCTCTCAGCGCGATCTCGACCAGCTCGTCGAACAGGAATTCGAGATCCTGGGTCGGCGTGCGCATGCCGCCCGCACTGAAACAGGCGCGAATATCGTCCGCGATGGCATCGCTGGGGTCGGCCTGCACCAGTTCGGCAATCGGCATATAGTGATGGACGAAATCGCCAGTCCGCACCTTTAGCACAATCACGCCGCCCGTGCGTTCGGCAATGGAATCGAGTGTTTCGAAGTCGATGATTTTGACATAGCCGACGGTCTTCGCGGTAACAGCCGTACCGGTCAACGGCTCGCATGGCTCTGCTCCGCCACCCTCTTCGGGAAAGCGTTCGCAGATGTCATCGATCAGCCGCCGGCCGATACCCTTGAGCACCGTGTTGATACGGATGCTGTCGGGAATATGGTGCAGGAAATAGACGAGCACAGCGACCGCGAACAACGCCAGTGCCGTTGCGATCAGGAGCGACAGTTGCGGCGTGAAGCCCGGCAGCGCAGTGGCCGCTGCGTCAACGGAATCGCTGGCCTGCTCATCCGCCCCCCGCACGACGCGCAACACCAGAACAGCATAAACGAAAGTGGCTATAAACACGCCGAGGGAGAGCTGGTTACCCTTGTCCTGCATGAAATTGGTGAGCAGGCGCGGGCCATAATTGCCCGAAGCGTATGCAACCGCGGCGATCGTGATGGAGAAGACCGTAGAAGCGACGCCGATCATCGATCCGGCGATCACGGTCAACACGGTCCGCGCACCTTCGGGTCGGCTCGAATGGAGCCAGCTGATCTGGTTCAACCAGTCGGCAAAACCGTTGCGATCAAGGTAAACGGTCACGAAAGCTGCGATTCCGGCGATGATCGAGAACAGCGCCGGGTAGAACCAGTAGCTGGCATTCACGCTAAGCCAGAACGAGCGGAGCCGGGCGATCATGCTATGAGTTTCCAGCGGTTCGCTGCGATCATCTCTACACTCCGTTTGGGCTGAGCTAGTCGAAGCCCTGTCCTTCTTGCAAGAAAGAACAACCCTTCGACAGGCTCAGGGTAACCGGATCATTCTGTGATAGCCGCTAGTCGCCGCTGACCGGCGCCCCAAGATCGCCCTGCCCGACGGTCGCTCCCGCCATTTCGAGCATCTTGTCGAGGCTCTTCTTGGCCTGAAGACGCAGCTCTTCGTCAAGCTCGATCTGCGGCTCGAGATCGCGGAGGGCGATGTAGAGTTTCTCCATGG
>JBPOET010000287.1:0-3302 GCA_051251675.1 Parasphingopyxis sp.
CCCGCGGTATCGATATCGTCCGCAAGGCGCTTTACGCGCCGATCCGCCAGATCGCCGAAAATGCCGGTCATGACGGTGCGGTGGTTTCGGGCAAACTGCTGGACGGCAAGGATCCGAAAACCGGCTTCAACGCCCAGACGGATGTTTATGAAGACCTGGTGAAAGCCGGCGTGATCGACCCGACAAAGGTTGTGCGCACGGCGCTGCAGGATGCCGCTTCGGTAGCCTCGCTGCTGATCACCACGGAAGCCACGGTTGCCGAACTTCCTGAAGACAAGGCCGGCGGCGCTCCCGCCATGCCCGATATGGGTGGCATGGGCGGCATGGGCGGCGGCATGGGTTTCTAAACCCGGTCCGGCGTTAGCTGAACAGGAAAAGGGGCTGGAGGAGCATTCCTCCAGCCCCTTTTTTCATATGGCGATGGCGCTGTAGGCGGTCATTGCGGCTACTGGCAGGAAGAAGATCCAGGAAAGATGCCGTCCGCGTGAAGCAACGAGCGCGGTCAGTCCCGAAACAGCGAAAAGCGTGGCGGTCATTACGAGAAAAGCCGTTCCGGCCCCATCTGCCCGATAGTGGAGATAGAGCATAACCGCAGCCATGCCCCACCATGTAAGGGTCAGGAGATGCCAGCCTATCTCGAGCGTCAGCCTTGTGTTGCGGATATCGCCGAGGATGACGGGCAACCCCTCCATTTCCAATATGGGCCGGATCAGGCGCCGGCCGCCGGCCAGTGAATGCATGAGTCCAACGGCGATCGTCAGAATGGCGGCGATAACCAGCATCAGAGCAATGCGCCCCAGCCGGCAAGCGAGATGGCCGCGAATAGCGATGTCGAAGGAAAGCGGAACGGGTTGATGTCGCCCTTGAGCGCAACGGCCGCGCTCAATACCGCAAGCGAGGCCGTCAGGCCGGCCAGGAATATTATTGCTGCGGGATCGCTCCCGGTCATCGCCATCCAGCCAAAGGCGAAGGCGATGAACGCTATGACGATGCTTGTTACATGCCAGCAGTAATAGTTGAGCCATTTCGATGCCGGTGGAAGCGCATCGGTTTCGAGTAGCGGCGCGGCGACGAACTTTCCTCCGACAACCACATGGACGAAGAAGGTCGTTATCGACATAAGCATGGCCATCCAGAGGAGAAACATGGCTTGACTCCAAATAGAATAATAATTCTAGAATCCATATTCTAATATGGCGCGATCGTCAACATTCGAGGATTCCCTCATTTTCGGCTCCGTGGGATCGTTGCTTGCGCGCACCGGAGCCGTAACCTTACAGGCCATTGTCGCGGAGACGGGCGTATCGATAGGATCGCTTTACCATCGCTATGGCTCGCGCGAGACCCTGCTCGCCATGACATGGCTTGACGCCGTACGGGCATTTCAGGCGGAATTCCGGGAAGCGCTGGAGAGCGGAGCGGACGATGCCGGCGAACGGGCGGCTCTGGCAACGCCCAAATTCTGCCGCACCGACAACGCCCGCGCGATTGTGCTGGCCTGTTGTCGCCAGGCCGAATTTGCATCCTCGGCCATATCCGGGGAGTTGCAGGAGGCCATAGCATCCGCGAACGATGAAGCGATGATGGCGCTTCGCCGCTTTGCGGCGACCAGGGGATATTCCGTCGACGCGTGCCGGTTGGGGCTTGTCGCTTTTCCGTTGGCCGCAGTTCGCCTGTATCTCCCCGACAAGCCGGTTCCTGCATCGATTGACGCCTATATCGCGAATGCGTTTCGTGCGATTATCGGAACCGGAGAGCGTGACTAGACACTAAACCGTCAAGTGGTCCGCGTATCAGGCGGGCGAGAGGCAAAGGGGATCGCGGATGCGGCGGGCGATAATTGTGTTGGGCGTTCTTGTCGGCCTCGCTGTGGCGCTGGGCTGGTATTTTCGAGCAGAAATCGGTGAGCGACTTTTTGCCTATGGGATCGATGCCGCGATCGGGCGGAACGGTGTGGCCGCGCTTCCCGACGGTCTGCACGTCGTGATGTGCGGAACCGGTTCGCCGCTGCCCGATCCAAGCCGCGCCGGGCCCTGCACTGCCGTGATTGCCGGGGAGCGGGTTTTCATCGTCGATGTCGGGGCAGGGGCAGTACGCAATTTCGGCCGGATGGGGTTGCCGGTCGGCGACATCGATGCGGTCTTTCTCACCCATTACCATTCTGATCATATCGATGGACTGGGAGAGCTTATGCTGCTGCGTTGGACGGGGGGCGGCCATCGCGTTCCGTTGCCGATTTACGGGCCACCTGGTGTTGAAGATCTCGTTGGCGGTCTCGCCCGGGCATATGCCATGGATAGCGCCCACCGCGTCGCCCATCACGGCGAAGAGGTGGTTCCACCCGGCGGGCAAGGCGGGGAGGCCCGCACATTCGCAGTGCCTGCGGCCGGAGCGATGCGTACCCTGTATTCCGGCGACGGTTTGCGGGTGCAGGCCTTTCGGGTCGATCACGGGCCGGTGCGGCCGGCGGTGGGCTATCGCTTCGATTATGGCGGCCGATCGGTCGTGATAAGCGGGGATACGACCCGCAACGACATGGTGGCCCGGGCCTGTGGCGGATGCGATCTGCTGGTTCATGAAGCCCTGAATATCGACATGGTCCGGGCGGCGCGCCACCGGGTCGAAGCGTCGGGAAATGTGCGGCTGGCGCAGATTCTGGAAGATATCACAGACTATCACACCACCCCGGTTGAAGCGGAAGAGATTGCGGCGCAAGCGCGGGCGCGCATGCTGGTTCTGACCCACATTGTTCCGGCGGCGCCCAATGGGCTGGTCGAAGCCTATTTTCTGCGGGGAACGGGCGAGGTCTATGACGGCCAGACTGTTCTGGCGGGAGACGGAATGCGGTTCACCCTACCTGCCGATAGCACGGCTATCGAACGCGACTAGGCGATAGTGCCCCTAGTCCTGGGTTTCCGACTCTGCAGACATGCTGGGATCGGGCGCCTGGATGGCGGCTTCATAGTCGGCCTGGGCCTCGTCCAGCGCTGCGGCGGCTTCGTCGAGCTGGCGTTCCTCGGCGCTGGTCGTTCCGGACGCTCCATCCGGGCCGCCACACGCGGCCAGGAGAATGGCCGCCGATAGTGGAATGGCGATGCGGGTGTTCTTCATGCAATTTCCTCCCCCGATTTGGCCCGCCGACCCCGCCTTTCTCGGCCGGCTGTCACCAAAGGAAAAGGCCGCGCCCAGTGTCGGTCGCGGCCTTTCCTTATCGTCTGAAATAAGGGCGCGCCTTATTCAGCCGGAGCTTCTTCGCCCATGGCTTCATCGACAGCGGCTTCCGCTTCGCCGGCCATCTCGTC
>JBPOET010000288.1:0-3295 GCA_051251675.1 Parasphingopyxis sp.
GTTGTCGGCAGCGCACACAGAAACAGGATGCCCGGGATAAAGGCGGGGTCGACAATGCGGGCCGCGACAGTCGTCAGAGCCAGGCCCAACAATGGAAAGGCGAGAAAGGTGAAGCCGACAATCGCAAGATGCAGTTTCAGCCTCGTGAAGCCACCCAAAACAGCCTGGCGGCTGAGGCGTGCGCCATGGACGAAGAAGAGCATGACGATGCAGATCGTGGAAATCGCTCCGAGCAGGTCGAGCGCGCCATCGCGTGCCGGCAGCAAGGCGGCCACACCAACCATGGCCAGCAGGACGACGATAAACCGGTCGGGCACAAGGATCGATGCGAGGCGTTGCATTGCGCGGCTTTAGCGCGCTTTGCCCGATTTGCGATAGCGTGTGCTTTTATTCGACACGCGCGGCCAAGCGGCTAGACTGGCCGCGGTCAGAGGCGAGGAACCATGTCAGCACGAATAGTCGATATCATTGTTCCGGATGCCGAAGTGGTTACCGTCCGCCAGATCATCGGCCGTCATTGCCGCCGCTTCTGGCAGGAAGCGGTTCCGGACGGGCGCGAGAAATTCTCCTGTATTGTCCAGCCGCGCTATGTGGAACGTCTGCTTGCTGAGCTGGATCAGCGCTTTGGTGCAACGACGGGTTTTTCCACCACGGTTGCGGCGCTAGAAGCGGTATTGCCACCGCTTGAAGAAACGCCGGAAACGGCGCTTCCCGGCCCCGACCTGCCACCACCAACACGCCTGGAATCCTTTTTCAGCCGTGACCGGATCAGTACCGACGAGATTTTCGACGATATTGCCGAGAGCATCGCGATCAGGACCTCCTATCTGTTGACGGTCATATTGTCGGCTGTGATCGCCGCGCTTGGCATGCGCAGCGGGCAGGTCGCGGTGGTGATCGGCGCCATGGTCATCGCACCATTGCTCGGTCCCACGATGGGCATGGCGCTGGCGGCGACCGTAGGCAATCGGGATATGGCACGGCGGGCAACACTCACCCTTGTCGTCGGTGCGTTCGCGGCGCTGGTCGCTACTTATGGGCTGGGTTTCCTGATCGTCGTCGATCCGACCGTGCCCGAGCTGTTCAACCGGTCGATCGTTTCTCCTGCCGATGTGACCCTGGCGCTGGCCTGCGGCGCGGCGGGCGTACTCGCATTCAGCCGGGGTGCGTCGCTCTCCCTAGTCGGTGTGATGATTGCGGTGGCCCTGGTGCCGCCGATCGCCGCTGCGGGCCTGTTTTTCAGCAAGGGCTATGAGGTGCTCGGCCTCAATGCACTTTTCCTTTTTGCGACCAACCTGGTCTGCGTGAATCTGGCCGGGATCGCGATGTTCCTGTTTCAGGGCCTGCCGCCGAAAAGCTGGCGAATGACCGGTGGCATCATGGCCATCTGGATCGTCGTGCTTTTGCTCTTCCTTGCCGTCATGGCAGGCCGTATTGCCTTCGGAATCGGATCGGCGAGCCTTGTCGAGCAAATGCTGGACCTTATAACCGCCCCCTTGGGTTAATCTCTTGTTGCGGCGCACCAGAGTCTCTATATGCGGCCGGTAATCTGACGCTCCTTACAATTGAGAGATACCCTATGGGCCTTCGTAACGTGGCCATCATTGCTCACGTCGATCATGGCAAGACCACGCTCGTCGACCAGCTTTTCCGCCAGTCCGGCACCTTTCGCGAGAATGAGCGCGTCGAGGAACGGGCCATGGATTCGAACGAACTCGAAAAGGAGCGCGGGATCACGATTCTCGCCAAATGCACGAGCGTCGAGTGGAATGGCAACCATATCAATATCGTCGATACGCCAGGCCACGCCGATTTCGGCGCCGAGGTGGAGCGTATTCTGTCGATGGTAGACGGGGTTATCCTGCTCGTCGACGCCGCCGAAGGCCCGATGCCGCAGACCAAATTCGTTACCGGCAAGGCTCTGGCTCTGGGCTTGAAGCCGATCGTCGTCGTCAACAAGATCGACCGGCCCGATGCGCGACCTGCAGAAGTGCTCGATGAATGTTTCGAGCTGTTTCTCGCGCTCGAGGCCAATGACGAGCAGCTCGATTTCCCGACGCTCTATGCGAGCGGCCGGTCCGGCTATGCGGGCAAGGAAGACACGGTTCGCGACGGCGATCTGACGCCGCTTTTCGAGACGATCATGGAACATGTTCCCGAGCCCGATGCGGATCCCGATGGCGAGTTCAAGATGCTCGCAACCCTGCTTGATCGCGACAATTTCATGGGCCGCGTACTGACGGGCCGTATCCAGAGCGGTCGGCTCGAGATGAATATGCCGATCAAGGCGATTGATGCCGAAGGCAGGGTTGTGGAAAGCGGCCGGGCGACCAAAATTCTTGCCTTTGAAGGACTTGAGCGCGTTCCGGTGGAATCGGCCAAAGCCGGCGATATCGTCGCCATTGCAGGGCTGACCGATGCCACCGTATCGAACACGATCTGCGCGCTCGAAGTCGACACGCCGATCGATGCCCGCAAGATCGATCCGCCGACGCTCGCCATGACCTTCGCCGTCAATGACAGCCCTTTTGCCGGCAAGGATGGTGACAAGGTTCAGAGCCGCGTCATCCGCGAACGGCTTGAAAAGGAAGCCGAAGGCAATGTCGCGATCAAGATCAGCGAGAGCGCCGAAAAGGACGCGTTCGAAGTTGCCGGCCGGGGCGAGCTCCAGCTCGGCGTGCTGATCGAGACCATGCGCCGCGAGGGTTTCGAGCTCTCGATCTCGCGACCGCGCGTTCTGTTTCGCGATGGCCCCAATGGCCGCGAAGAGCCGTATGAAACCGTGGTCGTCGACGTGGATGACGAGTTTTCCGGGACGGTCGTCGAAAAGATGGCCCTCCGCAAAGCCGAGATGACCGATATGGCGCCGTCGGGCGGCGGCAAGACGCGGATCACCTTTTCCGCGCCGTCGCGCGGCCTGATCGGCTATCATGGCGAGTTCCTGTCCGACACGCGCGGCACGGGCATCATGAACCGGGTTTACGAGAAATATGGGCCCTATAAGGGCACGATCGAAGGCCGTTCGGTCGGCGTGCTGATCTCGATGGAGCAGGGCCAGGCGATCGCCTATTCGCTCAACACGCTGGAAGATCGCGGCATCCTGTTCGTTTCGCCCGGCGATGCGCTCTATCAGGGCATGGTGATCGGCGAGAATGCAAAGCCGCAGGATCTCGAGGTCAATCCGACCAAGACCAAGCAGCTCACCAATATCCGCTCATCGGGTAAGGATGACGCCATCCGCCTGACCCCGCCGCGCCGGATGACCCTGGAACAGGCGATTGCCTATATCCAGGAA